>JBBSBD010000189.1:0-12461 GCA_038251675.1 Chitinophagales bacterium
CAGTACCGGAATTTTCTTTCACAGAGGCTTCATCAGGATTGGCGCCATTTTCCGACATCATTTCTTCTGTTATAACTTGGGGATGTTCCGGCTGTGTAATATTTTTATCGCCATTTTTACTACAAGCACCGGCAGTAAGCATAATGGCAATCGCCATTGATACTTTTAAAAAACTGATCTTTTTCATTTTCATTTTTTTTTTAGGTTTAAAAATTGAGTTCTTAAGTTTTATCGGTTTAAGGCAATCATTTCTTTCACATAATTACACACCTCTGCCACTATCCTTCGAAGGATTTTTTTTCCATTAGCTGTCTGCTAACGGTACACCATAAATAGATTGCTATTTCAACCGGCCGGTTATGCCGATCTGTAATCCTGCACTGGTAACCTGTAAACTGCCTACTCCCATACCTTTCAATGGAATTTTTAGAAAAGGTTCAAGTCTTATATTTATGTTCCTGGAAATACTATGGTCATACCCGATACTTACATTTGCAACGGCTGGCAATCCGTAATTATTTTTGTTGTAAACTCCTGAAATTTCTTCATGGTTACCATTAAGAGTTACATTATAAGAATTATTTTCTTTTGTAACAATATAGGACGAGACTCCGCCTGCAACGAAAAGATCAGAATTACTTTTATTAATTAAATCGTATTTAACCTTCAGTGGAATTTCTATCACAGAGCAATTGCTTTTAAGATTGTCGATTATCATACCTGCAGGCATTGTTGAGCCCACTTTATCCATACTAAAATATTTGCCATCGCTGATGTAAACTTTTTTATTCCACATAAATCCTGTTTCCAAAGAGAACCTGCGGTTAAACCTGTATCCTAAAAGTATTCCCGCATCAAAGCCGGTATTGGTAAAGGATCCCGATTGAACTTTACTAAAATCCGGGGCTATGGCTGCTCCAACATATACACCCTTACTTTTTATTGAAGTAACTAATGTGTTCTTACTTTTCTTTTCATATATAGTTGCCGCCTTATCTGCCTCTAATAGCATTTTTTTTGACTTAGCTTCCGCGTCTTCATTAATAGTTTTAAAAAATGCGGATGTTTCATCACTACTATTGTTATATCGTTCCGCAGCTTCTCCTCCTGATTTTGTTTTAATAATACCCGGAACAAAAAATTGATTGTTTAGAAACCCTGTTGTAACCTCATAATTTGCAGAACGTTCTTCGGCATTATCATTTACAGTGCTTTCTTTTTCTTTAGGATAAGATGAAATATGGACGGTGCCCGAAATTATTTTAGTGGTAGTGTTGCCTGATTGCTGGACTATATTTCTTTTATTGTTATCGATTACGGAAACATCAGTTTTACTTTTACCTGCTTTATCTGTCATTTCGCCTCTAATGGCATCCTGGACATTGGTGCTATTCGTTTTGGAATCTGAAGCAATAATTTCCGCATCTTTTTTTACTTCGGTTCTATTCACTTCTCCGTATAAACTCTTCTTACTGTTTTGGAACAGAATCCACCCGCTTACCAAAATGAATAGCACTAAAGCCATTGCTATAATTTTCTTAATTCCTTTGCGTTGTGTCACTACTACAATTTCAGGTGAGCCTTCTGTATCTGACATTCTTTTAGCAATGCTTTCCCAATCACCTTTGCCTTCCTGCAAAGGATAATTCTCCGCTGCTCTTTGAAACAATTCATCCATATCGTTTTCTAAATGCTGCATTCTGTAAGCTCTTCCTTTTGGTTTAAATATTTTTGCATTAATGCCTTTGCCCTTAATAGATTTGATTTTGAAGTACCTACCGGAATTTTCAAAATCTCCGCAATTTCAATGTGAGTGTAACCATCTATCACATGCATGTTGAATACAATTCTATAAGCCGGAGGTAATTTTTTCACAAGCATTATCAGGTCCTTGTAAAGGGTTGCCTGGTCTGCCGATGTACTTTTATCTTTTATATCCCACACATACTCAGGAATTCCACCAATTTCAGGCAATAGCATTTTTTTTCTTAAGAGATCAATAGACGTATTTACCATTATTCGCTTCAACCAGCCAGCCAGCAACTTTTCTATATCTTTTTCATTTTCACACCTGAATTTCTCAATGCTCAAAAAAAACTTCACAAATCCATCATTACTCACTTCTAAAGCCTCTTCATAATTATAAATGTATCTAAATACAGTCTTTAAGGCGAAGACACGGTACCTCTCATAAAGTATCTTCTGATATTTATGATTCTTCTCTCGGCAACCATTTATTATTGTAAGTATTTTCTCCAAAACGAAATCCAGGATTTAGAAATTTTATTCCAGAAAACAGGCTATTAAAATTAATCTTATTTATTATCCCGCCATATCTTATAAGTTTAATCTTAACTCTTATGCATTGAAATACGTAATTGCCGGGAAAGGGTTGCAATGGATTAATTTTTTTTTAAATGTCGCAACCTGTTAAAGCATCTTATTTAATCCTGGTAGCAATAGAGAGTACAGTGTTAAGGGTTCCTATTTCTATTGACAAATTTGATCCTTTGGGAAAAAAAGTTTGTACCTTAACACATTGCTTCTGCCCCAAGATATGTCGCTGAATTTTCTACACCTTTTTTGTTAGTAGATTAACAAACTTACTTCCCAAAGCCTATTTTCTTTTTAAACTAAATTTTAAATATTACAGTCATGAAAAAGAATCATTCAAAAACGGTACATGAGCGCCGTGATTTTTTGAGACAAGTTGCTGCCGGTGCTGCGGCAGTAAGCTTAAGCATGCTTTCTTCACCTATTCAATTATCGGCGGCTCCGCTATCCCGCCAAATGGATGATGATGATCCGGATGCATGGTTTAATAAGTTGAACGGAAAACATAAAATCGTGTATGATGTGCCGGAGGCAAAAGGAATGATGCCATTTGCCTGGTCCAGGGTGTTTTTATTAACGAATGCGAAGACAGGTACTCCCGAAAAAGAAACAAATGTTGTGGTTGTTTTAAGGCATAACGGCATTGCTTATGCCATGGAAAATCGCCTTTGGGAGAAGTATAAATTCGGCGAGATTTTTAAAGTTAATGATCAAGCGACCAAAGAGCCGGCTACCAAAAATATGTTTTGGCAGCCAAAGCCCGGAGCGTTTAAAATACCTGGTATTGGAGAAGTATCAATTGGTATAGATGAATTGCAGGACAGTGGCGTTTTATTTTGCGTATGCGATATGGCACTTACAGTAAACAGTGCCGTAGCTGCGCAAAGCATGAATAAAGATGCCGCAGAAGTCAAAAAAGATTGGGTATCCGGAATTTTACCGGGTATCCAAATCGTACCTTCAGGCGTGTGGGCAGTAGGAAGAGCACAGGAGCATGGTTGTGCTTATTGCTTCGCAGGATAATTTGTAAATATTTGGCTGGCTTAGATTCATCCCCATTTTTTTAAATGGGCGTAGCTTTGTTATGCAACGTAAAACATTTTAAAAATTGAGAAGGGTATTTATAATTTCAATGCTGGTAATACTCATAATAGCATTAGCGAAATTTATTGAATATAAAGCAGGGAAGAAAAAAGTAAATAGCCTAACAAATGTTACCACTTTAAAGAATACGGCCTGGATTGCTCCTGATACAAATAAAATCCCTTCCACCCTCGAAGGTGATTTAATAAGATATGGAAGAGATCTCATTGTAAATACATCTTATTATTTCGGGCCAAATGGAATTATTTCACATTCAAGCAATGGCATGCACTGCCAGAACTGTCACCAGGAAGCCGGTACCAAATTGTTTGGAATTAATTTCTCGATGGTTGCAAATGGCTATCCACGATTTAAAGAGCGCAGTGGTTCTATGGAATCTATTGAAAAGAAAGTGGAAGATTGTTTTGAACGCAGTATGAATGGGCATGTTATCGATAGTACCGGCAGGGAGATGAAAGCTTTTGTTGCTTACCTTAACTGGGTAGGAAGTAACGTGGAGAAAGGCGAAACTACTGCGGGTTCAGGTGTGGAGGAACTTCCCTTTATGGATAGAGCTGCGGATACATCACGTGGAAGAATCGTGTTTGAAAATAAATGCCAGGTTTGTCACGGAAAAAATGGAGAAGGACAGGAACTGCCAGACAGTACAGGAAAAATATATCCGCCATTGTGGGGAACAAATAGTTATAATATCGGTGCCAGTATTTATAGAATTTCTAAACTGGCAGGCTTCGTAAAAAACAACATGCCCTTTGGTGCATCTCACAATGCACCCATGGTAACGAATGAAGAAGCCTGGGATGTAGCCGCTTTTGTAAATTCAAAATTTCATCCTCTTAAAGATCTTTCAGGCGACTGGCCTATACTTTCAAAAAAGCCGTACGATTATCCTTTCGGCCCATATATTGATAAACAGTTTTCGGAATACCAACGAAAATACGGCCCGTTTGCTCCTATCAAAAATTATTACTCTAAAAGTAAATAGGTAAAAGATTGCAAACAATCGTTGAATCACTCACATCCGCACTGAATATGGAGATCATTCGACTATACCTCTCTTCTAAATCGATTTATGCAACCGGCTTGTCTCAATCAGTGATGCTGAACCATACCAGGGCCGCAATTCCATTTCCAATACTCCGGCTTTGATCGCTGGATCGGTTGCAGTGAGTTGCCTGGCTTCTTCAATGGTCCTCACATTAAATATAAAAATTCCCCGAACGGCCTGGTTGTCGAGAAAAGGGCCTGCGACTATCAATTTTCCTTCATCAGCCAGGCGCATAATATTTTTTAAATGAGCAATCTGAAGGTTTGCGCTTTCAGCCGAATCAAGATTTCTATTTTTCCCTTCTTTTAAAAATGCCATTACATATTGCTTCATACCATAATCATCGGCGCCAAGTTTTTTGGCCAGCACGGAGTCGAATGCCGGTTTTTTTTCCGGCTGCGATGTTTGGGCAAAAGTTACCCCGCTTATTAAAAGGAGGATAAATGTTACTATGTTTTTTCCCATGTTTTGATATTTTGTAATATAAAAAAATATGCAAAACGATAGCATTCAGAATTGGTACTATTTTTTCTAAGTGATTCTTCCACTAATATAATAAAGTGCTCACAAAAAAGAGCTTAATAAAAACTATACTTTAAATTACTTCATGGAAAAGAAATACCCGTTTTATTTTAGATCAACCGTTACTCTTTTTGGCTTAATGTTGTTTGTCTATTTGCTTTATATGCTTAAAGCCATTCTTGTTCCTGTTGCATTTGCTACTATGATTGCGATCCTGCTAAATCCCGTGGTAAATTGGCTTCGGGGAAAAAAAATTCCAAAAGTACTTGCGATAATTATTTCATTGTTGGTTACTGTGTTATTGGTCGCCGGTGTAATGGTTTTTGTTTCCTCGCAGATTGTAAGATTTTCCGACAACATGCCGATGTTACAGGAAAAGTTTTCTGCGCTCTTTCATCACTTTCAATTCTGGCTACAGCAAAATTATTCCCTTAGTTTGCAAAAGCAGCAGGAATTGCTATCTCAGGCAGGTGCAAGTCTCAAGCCACTGATAGGTCAAACTTTAGGTACCGTTTTGGGCACGTTGAGTATAATTGTATTGTTGCCGATTTATATTTTTCTCATGCTATTTTACAAAACACTTATCCTTAATTTTTTGTATGAAATTTTTGCGGAACATAATTCCAGCCAGGTGGCAAATGTGCTGAAGGAAACAAAGGGCGCTATTCAAAGTTATATGGTTGGCCTCCTGCTTGAAGCGTTGATAGTTGCTGTTATGAATTCTGCTGCGCTGATGTTGCTCGGAGTGCGGTATTCAATTTTAATCGGAGTAATCGGGGCAATCTTAAATATTTTACCTTACATAGGAGGAATCATAGCTATAGCTATTCCTTTACTAATCGCTACTGTAACCAAAGATGGATTTTCCACACAAATAGGGATCATCATTGCTTACATGATTATTCAGTTCATTGATAATAATATCCTGGTGCCACGCATTGTTTCGTCTAAAGTAAAAATTAATGCACTCGTATCAATCGTCATTGTATTGCTGGGTGCCGCTGTTTGGGGCGTCCCCGGAATGTTTCTTTCTATTCCTTTTGTAGCCGTGCTTAAAATAATTTTCGACCGCGTTAAGGAATTAAAGCCCTGGGGGAAATTATTAGGCGATGAAGTCCCCGTTTATCACAAAGGACAATTGTGGGGTTACCGCAGGAAAAGAAGAACGAAAAATTCCCTTTCCGAAAAAGTCACCTCAGAAACCTGACTACTTTGAGCTACTTTTCTTTGGAACCTTTTTCCCTTCTTCGCGTGCTTCCGAAAGGCCAATTGCGATCGCCTGTTTTGGATTAGTAACTTTTTTGCCGCTGCCACTCTTTAGTTTCCCCTCATGCATTTCATGCATTGACTTTTCAACTTTTTTCGAAGCTGCCTTTGAATACTTTGCCATGTGATTTATGATTTAAGATTAGTCATAAAAACATTGACTAATTCTTATGCTAAAATTTTACCGAACGTCCATTTCTGCGATTTCTTTTTTATATTTCACCGGAAGTATCAGGGATTTAATTATGCCATCTAATTTCAGCCGGCGGCTTAATTTATAAATGGGTAAAACAATTGTGAGGAAAGAGAAGTTTCGAAAGTGTAATAGGCTTTTTACTTCGCTTGGTACAACTAATATTTGTCCCTCAAGCAATACTTTATAGCGAAAGAAGCCCAGATGTTTTTTATATTGCTTATATAAATCAACAGAAAATTTACTTTTTTCAAGATCATGCGCTAAATCATGTTTCCTTACTGTTTCCCATTCAATGTAGGTTGAAGGCAGGCCCAGCAGATTCATTATTTTTCCAAACCGGTAAAAAACATCAAACACATCCTCTTTTTCAGTAGCGGATAATTTATGCTCAAGCACTTCCTGCGCAGCGATCGTGTAATGAATCAGCATAAATAATACATCCCGGTAAGCCCACTCGGGAATGGATTTACCTCGTTTATTTTCCACCCCTTTGTGAATGGCTGCGATCGTATCAATAGTCTTTAAAGCTTCTTCATTTTCAGCAAAAATTATTTTCCTTGCATAGCTAACGGTCGAGAACAACCTGCCGAGCGGATCGGCGGGGAGCTTGCCGGTAAAATACAACCAGTCTACAGCTTTGTTTAATGCGAATTCCGCAGCAGCACCTGCAAAAATAAAAAGCACTGTATCACTTTTGCCCCATATTTTTCTTACGATTGAATTTTTTTCTACAAAGTAGCACATATTGTAAAGGTAGGAAGTGAATGAAATGTATGGTGATTAAAGATGATTAATACGTAACCGTCCGTAGACTCAAATAAAGGAAGTACAAAGTAAGATTTCAAAAAAAACGCCTGACGATGTTTACAATAATAGTTATTGCAATGCTTATAACAATCATTGATGCTAAAGTAAAATAAAGCCTGAAATTTTCCGACTTAATCTTAATATCACCCGGAAGATTTCCAAACCATTTAAATTGGTTGTGAAAAAAGTAAATAATTACTCCTGCAGCCACTAGTATAATTCCTCCGATAATAAGATACTTTCCTGTTTCCTGGGACATCCTGTCTGATTAAATTCGAGCTATCAAAAATAGTTATTTGCTGAATTGCAACGTTAATCAAAGACGTTTTTGCAAATGGCCATTGTAGGAAATCGGATCTTTGGAATTGCTTGATACACTCAGGCTCGCACTGCCATTGTCAAAGATGGCAAAATTTAATTGCTGCACGTCTCCACCGTCCTGTGGCTTTATGGTCACGTTCCATTTGTTGCTTTTTGGCTGCGTTACATCGTAAGAAAATTTGGTCGCTGTAAATTTTATTCCTCCTTGTGATGGATCTATTGGTAAACTATATGCCCGTCCAAAATAGGGAAGGTCGGCCGATAAAGAATCTTGTGACACAGCCACGTCATATCGTGAAGTGAGGGTGCGAAAGCGTCCACGTAAGGGATTTAATGACTCTGCTACAAAAATAAAGCCATGCGAATCTATCATATTTTTTATCTCGGCAGCGGATAAATCACTTTTGTATGAAGATGTTTGTTTAGTAGAAGAACAGCTTAACAGCATTGTTGTGAAGCTTAAAAAAATCAGTGATAATTTGATTACTCTAAAATATTGTTTCATTATAATTTTTATTGTTTCAGAATTAATAACCCCAAAAAGTGAACCGTGTATTTATATAAAATTGTGAAATATTAAACACCTAATAGTAATGATTACGGATAAATACCAATAATCAAAGAGAGCACATAATAAAAAGTATGAGGAAAAAGTACACAATGATTAGATCGTAAGAAGATGGGATCATTATTTAAAGTATTTAATTTTGTTGCATGAAGAAACAACTTGTAGTTCTTACCGGCGCCGGAATAAGCGCAGAAAGCGGCTTACAGACATTTCGCGACAGTGATGGACTTTGGATGGGGCATGATGTGTATGCGGTAGCGACCCCCGAAGGTTGGAAAAAAGATCAGCGGCTGGTACTTGACTTTTATAACATGAGAAGGAGAGAGGTTGCGAATGCGAAACCCAATGCCGCCCATAATGCTGTAGCCTCTTTGCAGCAAGCTTTTAATGTAACTGTTATCACGCAAAACATCGACGACCTTCATGAGCGGGCTGGCTCAAAAAATGTAGTTCACCTTCATGGAGAAATTTTTAAAATGCGAAGTGAAAAAGATGAAAATACTTTTTACGATATAAAGGGGGATATAAATGTTGGAGACCTTGCACCTGATGGCGCTCAATTAAGGCCTCATGTTGTTTGGTTTAATGAACAGGTTCCAATGATCTTAGAGGCAAAGATGATTATGTCACGGGCTGATGTTTTCATACTAGCGGGAACATCGCTGCAGGTTTATCCCGCATCAGGTCTTATTGATTATCTGCCCGACGATATTCCTAAATATATTATAGATAAGAAACCACCTTATGTGCCGCCACATCATAATTTTCATGTGATCGCAAAATCTGCTACAGAAGGAATGAGTGATCTTTTTCAAATATTGATGAAATAACAAAAAGGTTGTATTATAGACCAGGCATGTTATGATGTTTTTTCCTCACCGTAAAAAATTACCCAGGTAGCAAAATCTTCAGAAAATTCAATAAACCGGTGTTCCATTTTTGCGGGCACAAATAACACGTCCCCCTTCTTGCATTTTACAATTTCTCCATTTCTATAAAAATCAGCGTACCCTTCCGCAATGATGTAAAGTTCATCCTGCTTGTGTGGAGATTGTGTATCTTTTATCTTCGGGGCAAAATATTCAACGCTCATGTTCCCGTCTTCCAAAACTTTTACGAAGGCATGATCTTCATTTTGTAAAAGATCAAAAGCCTCTTTTTGCGAAACATGAAATGAATTTTTGCCCATAAAAAAATTAGGGTTAAAAGGTTAAACCTTATTCCTGCAAATCTAAATGCAAATATTGCTAAAGGTTGTTCAAAAAAAAACAGGAAGGTGATTTCTTCCTGTTTTTTAAAATTTAAGTACAATGCAGGTGCAAATTTATTTACGCGCCTCACCCGTTATAAAATCTCCTGTTTTGCTATAATATTTTTTGTAAGTGTCATTAATTTCAGTCGGCTGTTTCACACCATTAATGTAAAGCCAGCTACTGGCAACTTCTACAGAATATGTCGAATTATTAATCAGTTTGTCTTCTTCCATTTCATCAATCATCTTTTTGATATCATTTTGGGCAGCTTTTAAATTGTCCGGGTTACGTGTTTGTAAACTCCATAGATTTTTTGCATCTCTTGGGCCAGTTAAGCTCGTTTCATTTTTCAACAACATCAGGTTTTCAATTTTCAGATTCCTGTTCTTCTCAATCTTTGCTTCGTGAATTTTTGCAAGAGTAGGGGCTATCACAAGAGAGATAATACTCATTAATTTTATCAAAATATTCATACTTGGCCCTGAAGTGTCTTTGAAAGGGTCACCTACAGTATCGCCTGTTACAGATGCTTTGTGCGGCTCAGATCCTTTATAGTATGTTTCATTATTGATTACGGCACCTTTCTCAAAAGACTTTTTAGCATTATCCCACGCACCACCCGCATTATTCTGGAACATTCCCATCAACACGCCACTCACAGTTGCGCCAGCAAGAAACCCTCCTAAAACTTCCGGTCCAAAAATAAACCCGATGATCAATGGGGATAATAAAGCAATTGCGCCCGGCATCATCATTTTTTTGATAGAAGCATCGGTAGAGATTGCAACGCATTTCTCATACTCAGGCTTTCCGGTACCTTCCATAATACCCGGGATGGTGCGGAACTGTCTGCGGACTTCTTCTACCATAGCCATCGCTGCTTCACCTACCGCACGTATTGCCAATGATGAAAAGATAAAAGGAATCATAGCGCCCACAAACAAGCCTGCTAATACATCTGCACGGTAGATGTCAATGCCATCAATTTTGGCAATACCTACAAAGGCCGCGAACAAAGCGAGTGCGGTTAACGCTGCTGAGGCTATGGCAAATCCTTTACCTGTAGCCGCAGTTGTATTACCTACCGCGTCAAGTATATCAGTTTTTTCTCTCACCTCTTTTGGCAATTCACACATTTCGGCAATACCACCCGCGTTATCAGCAATCGGGCCAAATGCATCTATCGCAAGCTGCATGGCAGTGGTAGCCATCATACCTGCGGCAGCAATAGCAACTCCATATAAACCTGCACACCAGTAACTCATATAAATTCCTGAAGCAAGTACCAATATAGGTAACAAAGTGCTTTCCATTCCTACTGCAAGCCCGCCTATTATATTAGTGGCATGCCCCGTGGAAGATTGACGAACTATGGACATCACGGGGCGCTTACCCATTGCAGTATAAAACTCCGTAATGATACTCATAAGAGTGCCCACAACAAGCCCAACTATTATCGCTCCGAACACGCCATATTTTGTAAAATGATAATTTCTTAAAACCATGTCAGTGTCTGGCAACAACCACATCACTAAAAAATAGGAAGCGATGGCGGTCAATACAATAGATCCCCAGTTCCCCAGGTTCAAAGCTTTTTGAACAACCGCAGTATGCAGGCCCGCGCTATCCTTAATTTTTACAAAGAAAGTTCCTATGATGGAGAAAAGAATTCCCATAGATGCAATCAGCATGGGCAATAAAATGGGAGCGAGGCCACCATAACTATCGTTCGATAAAGTTTCCCTTCCCAACACCATTGTCGCCAAAACCGTAGCCACATAAGATCCAAAAAGATCAGCACCCATACCCGCAACGTCACCCACATTATCCCCCACATTATCAGCGATGGTCGCAGGATTGCGTGGATCATCTTCCGGAATTCCCGCTTCTACTTTTCCTACGAGATCCGCTCCAACATCTGCAGCTTTAGTATAAATACCACCACCAACGCGGGCAAACAATGCAATGCTTTCAGCACCAAGGCTGAAGCCGGTAAGTATTTCAATTGATTTTTCCAGTGCAAGTTTATATTCCGGTGAGTTATGAGGAATTCCTGAAACAAAACTGAGATATAGAATAATAAATAAGCTGCCCAAACCAAGCACAGCGAGCCCTGCTACGCCAAGTCCCATAACACTCCCTCCGGTAAAGGATACTTTAAGAGCCTGGGCAAGACTGGTTCTTGCGGCCTGTGCAGTACGAACGTTTGCCTTAGTGGCCACACGCATACCAATAAAACCAGCGAGAGCACTCATGATTGCACCGGTAATGAATGCAAGAGCAATGCTCCAATGACTGTTAGCACTGGTAAATCCCATAACTCCGAGGAGCAGTGCAGCCACAATAACAAAGTAGGATAGGATTTTATATTCCGCTTTTAAAAAAGCCATAGCTCCATCGGCAATGTAGGTGCTGATTTCCTTCATTCTTTCATTGCCCGCATCCTGCTTATTCACCCACGCAAATTTTATAAACGTGTACAACAAACCAACTATACCCATCGCAGGAATTACATAAATCAAATTATCCATATTTGTGATTTAATTAATTTTTAGGGTGGCAAAAATAGGGTAAAATGTAGTAAGTTAATAGCTTCATCACAAAATGACCTTATTTAAGTACAGGCCTTTATACAATGTAATTGTATGTCAATTGAAAATAAAGAGAATTTGGGCAATCCGGCAAGCCCCAAACCACAAAACCAGGGCACACAAGCCGTCGGGCTTTCCGTTTCAATCCCTATTGCAACAACTCTCCTGCTGTTCATAAAGAGCATCTTATGATGTTTTTGTTCCTGCATCTCTAAAACTCAAAGGAACATTATGTCCATAATCGGGAAAAGAGATTCGCCTGATGATTTATGAAAGAATGTTTTTTCTAACGATTCATTTACTTTTTCCACCAGCCATATATTTTTCAAAAAAACTTTCGCTGCTTAAAACTTCAATTTTTGAAAAGTAAAAATCAGCAATATCTTCAGTGACGATACAATCGCATTTGTTTTCAAGCGCCGAATAATACTCAAGCCCATCTTCAAAATCA
>JBBSBD010000190.1:0-12233 GCA_038251675.1 Chitinophagales bacterium
CACTTTTACTCCGTATTTTCTTAATTCATTTTTACTTATTTCTAAAAACTCTTTTGGTGTAATATCGTCTCGTGTAAGGTAATTGTGCATTCCATGTGAGTGGAGATTTCGTTGCTTTCCATGATCAAATAACAACACCTTGCGATTGCATCTCCCTAATACAACCGCCGCATTTAGCCCGGCAGGGCCGCCGCCAATTATTATTACGTCAAACACATTCTTCGATTGGGCCTTAATTTTTTGTTTTTGCATTAAGCAAACATACGCCTGAATTGAATCGGGAATTGTGTGGTAAATGATACTTGTTTGATAAATTATTCCAATCTCAGGGGTTCGAGATCCTTAATTTTTGCAATTGCAAAATAATGCTGGCTGCCTTTTGATAAAAAGCCAATAACTATCTCCCCAGTTTCTTTTAGCTTTTCCGAAGTGTTATCAGATGGCATTTTTTTTCCGACAATTACTTTCCAGGTATAATATTTTTCAGGAATAAATAATGTATCCTTCTCAATGATAACAGGCAGTTCATTCGCGGCTTCTGCATGGGCACTGTATTTTTCGCCTTTTATCCAGGCGTCCTGTACCTGCAAAAATGCAGAATCTTTAGTCGAAAGATAAATGAGGTATTCCACACCCGGCTCTTTACTTTTTTGAATAACCGTTCCATCTTCCGCTACACTTACTTTTGGTTTTACACCGCCTAAAATAGTTCGGGAATAAGCATAGCCATTTTCTATTTTGCTAGTTTGAGAGCAACCGGATAGCGCCGTAAAAATAGTTGCCACAAATAGACCGGTAACTATTTTCATAGTTTTCTTTTGCAAAGGATAAATTATGCCCTGTTAATATTTAATAAACCTTTTAATAAATTTATATTGGCCATTGTCGCTTACAATTTTAAGAACGTACCCTCCCGCCGGAAACCGTTTAACATCAATTATACTGGTTTGGTAGCTGGTATTAATTGAATAAACTAACTGTCCGGCCATATTGTAGATCCCTGCAGACATTGTATTTACATTTAAAAGATTACCTTTTACAATAGTGATATTGTCCCTGGTAAATCCCGGGTAGATAAATTGAATAAACGTATCCGGTGGCAAATTGGGATCAGTTGTTCCCGAATTAGGATTGTAATTAGTGGTCCCGGTATTGGTGTAAAACATTCCGTTTCCATGTGTGCCCACAAGCAATGTGTTGTCCTGCGGCCGGTAATCAAGAGAAGTCGTCAGCGCCATTCCTAATACATTATCTCCTTCGCGTTCCCAGTTTACTAATGATGTGTTGATGTTTGTTGTACTATATAATCCAACTGATGTTCCCACATAATATTCGGTAGCGGGATTTCCAGTTGCATCTTTTTTTACCACTATCATACAACTTCTTATTGATGGAAGTGTTAAGTTCCCTTCTACATTCTTCCAGGTCGGTATTGCACTCTTTCCGTTTGTGGAGTAGAAGATGTTGGTGGTGCCGTAATTTGAAACGGTCACCAGCACTTCATTGTCATTATTTGGATTTACCGCAATATCAGAAATGTTACCGTCTAAGCCCGTGGGCGTAATATCCAATGGTGCCGCGGTTAACGTGGTGTTTTCGGGATCATTCAGGCGATAAAGATGCCCATCAGATGTTCCTATATACAACACATGATCCACTGTGTATGGTCCCCGGCTAAGTTCCAGGGCGCGAATGGAAACATCGGTGCCGGAAGGCTTCGGGGAATTAACTGCGGCCGCAACACCTTTAAGTTCTTCCCAGCCTGCAGAAGTTACTGTTGAGGCTTTGTTCGTTCTAAAAAGGCGGTTAAAATTTACATAATAAAGATCCTGCGGATTATCGAAATCACTTTTAAAATAGGTTACAAAATCTCCGAAGCCGCCATCGGGGTTCGCGGTAAGGCCGGAGGGTGTAATGGATACAAAGTCATTAGTGATGTCCCTTGTAAGGTTTCCAAATTGCGATGAAAAATATACCGTAAACGCATTGTCTGTAACCGAAGCAATAGACACAGATGCACCGTCACCTCCGCTTATTTTGAATTGGTCATTAGGTTTGGCAATTCCATCAACCCTGAAGTAACAACCATTATCCTGTGCCCCCCCAAAAAAATTATTTTGACCGGCTCCGGGATCAATCGCAACAAAATTATATTGCAACGTTTGGTATTTGCTCACCATAGTCCAGGGAACCGGATCCGTTGATTTGTTTGCCATTATGCTATCCGTTTTTTGTATGCCACCATCATCAATAGCAAATGCCGTATTTGGATTGGTAGGATCAAAAAACAATCCATGGATATCTGCATGACTATTCGGATAGGCTTCAGGAGTTATGGGATTTTGATTGCGATAGCCGCCTATCCACTGTGTTTTCGTGTTTGTTGTAAACCCATCAGTTGACCTGTATAGATTAGTCCCGCCTACGAATATTACATTAGGGTCATCTGGCTTAATAGCGATTGCCATATCATAACCTCCCTGCAACGCAATCGGATCGATGCCATCGAGCTGGCCTGGAAAGTCAGGCATGTTGGCCGAGAGATTGGTTGAAGTATTTCCAGCAAGATTTATCTTAAAAAGATCTGCTTCGGGATGTGCTCCGTTTTTATTTTCCTGCCCAAGTCCGTTTTGGTAGAAGGCAAACAAAAGGTTTTGGTTTGATGGTGCCAGTGCAAGGATGATTCTTTTGGGCCCCGCAGTATCATAAGAATTTGCCCTCCAGCCGGGCAGTGAATCAACCCCCAATGTTTGGCCACCTGCTATCCTGGCCCATGTATTGGCATCACCGGAGGTTGAGGTCCATACACCACGAAGCGTCATATCCGGGTTGCCGCCATTAACAGCGAGGTACAATTTGCCCGAGTTATTACTAACAACATCCATCTGTCCCTCATCTGACGTGGCCGGAACACTTCCACCAAATACGACCCTAAAGCTGGCGCCGCCATCTGTTGATCTCACGAGCCTTCTATGGCCTGCTATATATACATTTCCATTTGCCGGACTCACGATTATTTTGTGTACAATGTCAAAAACATTGTCAAAAGTTTCAAGTGTGCCGGGGGCAAGGGCACCTCCATTTATGTCGGTTACATTAAGTGTAAGCTGCGTCCAGGTAAGACCATTGTCGGTAGACTTTAAAATTCCGAAGCCAAAATAAAATGCACCAATGTCTGTTGCAGAATTCCCTAGCGACTCACCGCCACCTGCATACCAGGTATCCTGGAACCCGGGACGTGGATCCTGGGCAATAGATGTTACGTTATGTATATCTGTCTGAGGCGTAACTTTGGTCCACGTAACTCCGCCGTCAGTTGTGCGGAATATTCCACCACTCACACTTCCTGAAAGAATTACTTTGTTGGTACCTGTGCCATATCTCTTGTCAATCGCAAACGCACGTGTTCTTCCGCCAATATTATCTGGCCCCGCTAAACTGTATGTATTAAGATTTTGTGGGCTAAAAAGCCCTGATCCCCTGGCGTCTTTAACCGGCAATGATTTGGCAAATGCAATTTCCTTTTTAAAAATATTCTTTGGAATTTGGCCGGTAGCGGGGCTTTTTAAAATATCGAATTCATACTGGAGCCTGTTTTTTACAAACTCTTCTCTTTCATATTCCTCTTTATTTTCTGCAATAACAAGCTTGTTTTTTTTGGCTAAAAGAAATATGCCTGCGGAGAAAGAGGCTATTAATAGAAATGAAGCAATCAATTTATTACGCATGGGTGTTTTTATGTTCGGATTATTAATTAGGCTACGGTATAAAAAGCTTGCCAAAGCTATAGGTGGTTGTTACAATAAATTTTATACAAATTACGAAAAATAAAAAAGCGGAATTCATTCTCTCAGGTTATTTACTTAAATAATGATGCCATGGATTTGTAGGTTTTTTTAAGAGGTTAAATGAACTAAATTGAAGGTTCCTGGTTTTCTTAGTGATTATCCCTAAAACGCCGTATAGTTAAAAAAGGTTGGCTGGCCTTTGCTATATTTTAATGTACATCACTGATTTTCCGGGTAAATGCTGCAAAAAATATGTCTTAACTTTATTATTCTAAAGTCGAAAATTTGTATATGCGTTTCCGAAAATATAAGAGGCTTTTAATAGTCATTACTATCCTTATTATCGCGATTGCAGCATTCACATATAGTACCAGCCGACAGGTTATCGATTTCAGTGCAGAAGTAAAGCCCATCATAAATAAAAATTGTATTACTTGTCACGGCGGTGTTAGAAGGCAGGCTGATTTTAGTTTGCTATTCAGATCAGATGCCTTAGCCAAAGCTAAATCAGGCAAGTATCCTATTATTCCCGGCGACCCTGATCATAGTGAAATGATCAGGCGCCTTACGCTAAAAGATCCCGAAGAAAGAATGCCTTACAAGCATGCACCGCTTTCAGAAGATCAAATAAATATTTTGCGTAAATGGATTAAGCAAGGTGCGCAGTGGGGAGATCATTGGGCTTACATTCCTGTAAAGCAGGAAAAGGTGCCAAAACCCAGTGCATCATTTTTTGGGCTTGTACCGGCAAAAAAAATTGATTGGGTAAAAAGCGATATCGACTATTTCATTTATGATAAACTGAAGCAGGAAAAATTACAACCTTCACCTGAAGCCGATAAAGCGACATTATTACGCAGAGTAAGTTTGGATTTAACAGGACTACCTCCATCGGAAAACCTGAAGCAACAATTCTTGCAAAATAATAATAGCAATGCATACGAAGTATTGGTAGATTCTTTATTGGCATCTCCGCATTATGGTGAACACTTCACTGGCATGTGGCTGGATCTCGCACGCTATGCAGATACCAAAGGTTACGAAAGAGATGACAGCCGCCAAATATGGAAATACCGCGACTGGCTGATAAAAGCATTCAATAGTGATAAACCTTATGATGAATTTTTAATAGATCAATTGGCAGGCGATCTTTTGCCCAATGCTACAGACGATGATTTTATTGCGACTGCATTTAACCGCAATACATTAACCAACGATGAAGGAGGTACTGATAATGAAGAGTTCCGTACGGCCGCCGTCTTAGACAGGGTGAATACAACGTGGCAGGCTTTGATGGGAACTACCTTTGGTTGCGTGCAATGCCACAGTCATCCATACGATCCGTTCAGGCATGAAGATTACTATAAGTTCATGGCCTTCTTCAACGACACAAGAGATGAAGATACTTTCGATGATTATCCTTTGCTGCGCAAATACAAATCAGAGGATAGTGTAAAACTATTTAATGTAGTTAACTGGCTGAAGCAAAATACATCGCAGGAAGAAGCAAAGAGGGTATATATTTTTTTAAAAACATGGCAGCCATCGATCAACTCGCTGCAGGCAGATAAGTTTGTAAATAGTGCGTTAAGTGACACGAAATGGCTTGTATTTCGTAACAATGCAATGGCGCGTCTTAAGCTGGTTGATCTTAATCAAAAAACTCAACTGATATACCGTTATAATGGTTATTTGGAAGGAGGCGTTTGGACAATTCATTTGGATAAGCCAGATGGAACGGTTTTGAAAACAATACCGGTTGCTAAGACCAAAGGATGGAAGATCACCAGTGTTGATTTTCCTCCAAGTGCAGGTGTGCATGATCTTTATTTTACTTATACCAATTCAAATTTAAAAAAGCCTGATGGCAACGGAATGTTGTTCGACTGGTTTTATTTCACAAATCCACTTAAAGGGAGGGAGAAAAAAGGATATGATGAAATGAATAAAATGTTTTGGGAATTACTGGATGCCCCGGTTACCACGACTCCGATAATGATGGACAACCCCCCCGATATGCATCGTGCTTCTTACGTGTTTGAAAGAGGCAATTGGCTCGTAAAAGGAGAAGCAGTACAGCCGGATGTTCCCCGTTCTTTAAACCCTTTTCCAAAAAATGCTCAACGCAACCGGCTGGGGCTTGCGAAGTGGTTGACAAGTAAACAAAATCCACTTACTGCAAGAACAATGGTAAATCGTTTATGGGAACAATTATTTGGTGTAGGCCTTGTGGAAACTTTGGAAGATATGGGAACACAAGGTGCAACTCCTACACACAGAGAATTGCTGGACTATCTTGCATGGAATTATATGAACACGTTTAACTGGAGCACAAAAAAATTATTGAAGGAAATTGTTATGAGTGCTACTTACATGCAGGATGCAAAGATTTCAAAAGAGAATTTAGAAAAAGACCCAAATAACAAATGGTATTCACGTGCACCAAGGGTGCGGTTGTCAGCTGAACAGGTAAGAGACCAGGCGCTTGCAGTAAGTGGATTATTAAGTGAGAAAATGTATGGGCCTGGTGTAATGCCCTGGCAGCCTGCGGGTATATGGAAGTCGCCTTACAATGGGCTGGCATGGACGAAGAGCGAAGGCGAAGACCAGTACCGGCGTTCTCTTTATACTTATTGGAAACGCTCGGCTCCCTATCCTTCCATGATGA
The DNA here is from genome assembly GCA_038251675.1 of Chitinophagales bacterium. GTDB lineage: Bacteria > Bacteroidota > Bacteroidia > Chitinophagales > Chitinophagaceae > Ginsengibacter. The sequence goes on from JBBSBD010000190.1 coordinate 6,457, forward strand.
CTTTTGACGCAGCCTCCCGTGAAGTATGTACAGCACGGCGTATAAGAACCAACACGCCTCTGCAGGCTTTGGTTACATTGAATGATTCCGTTTATTTAGACGCATCCCGCCATTTTGCTTACCGGATAGAGCAGGAATGCGAAAGTAAAAACGTAAATGAACGGATAAGTAAAGGATATGAAATTGCGATGTTGAAACCGATATCACCAGGCAAATTAAAAGCTTTGGAAGAGCTTTACAATAAGGCTTACATGCAATTTAAAAATAGCAGGGATAAAACCAGTGATATGATTGGTGAAACGAATGGTCAACACAACAATCCCGGGACAGCATCATTGGTTGTGGTTGCAAATGCTATTTTAAATTTGGATGAATTGATAACCAAAAATTGATAAATAAAAACGTCTTACCACAAAGACACAAAGAACGCTAAGAAAAATCTTTGTGATCTCCGTGCCTTTGTGGGAGATAATGGTTCAAATAAATGACACAAAAAGAATTACATAATCAACGTTTGGTAAAAGAAGCCAATCAGAAAACATTGCAGTTTTACACTCGCAGGCATTTCATAAAAGAAACAGCCATGGGTTTTGGCGCATTGGCATTGGGTTCTTTGCTGGGTAGTTGCGGATCCGGAACAAGTCAAGCCAGTAACCCAATTGTTTTTGATCCCGCACATCCTTTGGCTCCAAAAATGCCCATGTTTGCAGCGAGAGCTAAGAATGTAATTTACCTCCACATGGCTGGCGCACCATCACAACTGGAATTGTTTGATTACAAGCCCGATCTTATGAAGCTTGATGGACAGTTGTGTCCTCAATCATTACTGGAAGGAAAACACTTTGCATTCATTCGGGGAGTTCCCAAAATGCTTGGCCCCCAGGCCGCATTTAAACAACGCGGCCAAAGCGGCTCCTGGGTGAGTGATAACATGCCACACCTCGCTTCTATAGTTGATGAAATAACTTTTTTAAAAGGCTGCACAACTGATCAATTTAATCATGGCCCCGCACAGCTATTAGTGCATACGGGTGGTGCAAGATTGGGCAGGCCCAGCCTGGGCGCATGGGCCACGTATGGCTTGGGAACAGAAAACCAAAACCTGCCTGGCTTTGTGGTATTAACCTCCGGGGGCAACTTTCCAGACGCAGGAAAAAGTGTGTGGGGAAGCGGGTTTCTGCCGAGCGTTTACCAGGGCGTACAATGCAGAACCGAAGGGGATCCCGTTTTATTTATAAAGGATCCCAAAGGAATGGACAGGGATTTGCGGAAAGCTTCAATTGATGCCATTAATGAAGTGAACCAGCAGGAATATGCAGAGTTTAAAGACCCGGAAATATTATCACGTATATCTCAATACGAGATGGCTTACCGCATGCAAATAGCGGCGCCGGAAGTAATGAATATTAATGACGAGCCGCAATATATTCAAGAAATGTATGGAACGAAACCAGGCGAGGCATGCTTCGCAAATAATATTTTACTGGCAAGAAAACTTGTTGAAAAAGGAGTACGTTTCGTGCAGTTATTTGATTGGGGCTGGGACACTCATGGCACTGGTGCGGACACTGCCGTTGATATTGGTTTAATAAACAAATGCCGGCAGGTTGATAAGTCAATTACTGCCTTAATTTTAGATTTGAAGCAACGCGGTTTATTGGAAGAAACTCTTGTAATCTGGGGCGGCGAATTTGGCAGAACACCTATGATGGAAAATCGGGAAGGCAAACCCAATCCATTTAAAGGAAGGGATCATCATTTGGATGCCTTTACAATGTGGATGGCAGGCGGAGGTATTAAAAAAGGATACAGTTATGGGGAAACGGATGAGATTGGTTACTATCCTATCAGTGGAAAAGTTACACCATTTGACGTGCAGGCAACTATATTAAATCAATTAGGTTTTGATCATGAAAAATTTACGTACCAGTTCCAGGGAAGGCCATTCAGATTGACAGATGTAAGTGGTGAAGTGATACAGGATATTATTGCATAGTACTTTAATACAATCGATTTAAAGTCATAGAATGAAGTTTTATGATGAATATATTTTTAGCATATTATTCACCTGCAGAATATGAAAATTTATTGAAGCTTGCAGACGATCGTAAAGAACTCGATGATAAATGGGAAGACTGGGTATTTCAATATCTAAGAACCAAGGAAAGTTTATCTGAAGAATTTGAGATTGAACAAATAAATCTTGATGTAAAAAAGATGGATCAATATTTCAGAAAAAAGAAACTAAAAAATATTGGTGAAAACAGGGACAACTATGTAACCGAAATGGGAATGAAATTGCATAATTTCAGAAAAAATAATTAATGAAATTTGATCGTAGAAATTTTTTGGGACTTTCAGCATCAGCAGCAACTGCATTATTATTTTCGTCTTTGGATACTTCTGCAGCAACTTCAAAAACTACAACTAACGTGAGCAAAAATTTTGAATTAAAAATCCTTGCAACTAACTGGGGTTTCACCGGAACTTTGGATGAATATATGGCTAAAGTAAAAAAGGAAGGTTATGATGGTATTGAAATATGGTGGCCCATGGAAAAGAAAGAACAGGATGAATTGTTTGCCACTTTAAAAAAATATGATCTTGAAGTGGGCTTTTTATGTGGAGCATCGCAAAGTAACTATAAGGAGCATTTCGATTTTTTCAAAAAAATGACTGAGGCAGCAGCCACTAATACAATTCAAAAACCTTTGTACATCAATTGCCATTCCGGAAGGGATTATTTTAGCTATGATGAAAATAAAACTTTCATTGATTATACAACTCCCCTGGCAAAAAGTACAGGCATCATTATCTGTCACGAAACACACAGGTCACGTATGCTTTTCGCTGCGCCTGTTGCCAGGCGGTACATTGAAAAAAATCCTGAGCTGCGTATAACCTTCGACGTTTCCCATTGGTGCAATGTGAGTGAAACTCTGTTGCATGATCAGGAAGAAACTGTAAATCTTACTTTGGAAAGAACAGATCATATTCATGCAAGAATAGGCCATCCGGAAGGGCCACAGGTAAATGATCCACGTGCACCTGAATGGGAAGATGCAGTGAAAGCACATGTCGCCTGGTGGGATAAAGTAGTTGAGCGCAAAAAACAAAATGGGGAAAGGCTTACAATTCTCACTGAATTTGGCCCGCCTGATTATATGCCCACTGTTCCCTATACCCGCAAACCATTGTCAGACCAATGGGAAGTAAATGTGTACACGATGCAAATGCTGCGGAAACGTTATCAATCTTAAATAAATTTCCTTGTGCTTTTAACCATTACGGAATTTATTGGCCACCTGCATCCTGCCCTTGTTCATTTGCCTATAGGAATTTTATTAATTGCTTTATTGCTGATATGGTTATCGGGTAAAAAACCATACAATATTTCTCCCGCGGTAATAAGCCTTGTTTTATTGATAGGTGCAATATCATCTGTTATAACCTGCATTACGGGATATGTTTTATCAACGAGTGGTGATTATGATGAAAGCCTTGTGAGCTGGCATATGTGGATGGGAATCGGGGTAGCGTTCGCTTCATTTTTGCTGTACATAAAGGTGGTAAACAGGCAAGTGGATGTTGCCTATAAAATTCTTTTTATTGCAGTATTGATATTGATTTTTATTACCGGCCATTTAGGGGGACAAATTACACACGGAACTAATTTTTTGTCCTTGAGTTTAATTGGAAGTAATGATTCAATCGCTATTGATGCAAAACCGATAGTCAATGTGCAGGAAGCCAAGGTTTACAGGGACATTATTCAGCCTATACTTTATAAAGATTGCTATAGCTGCCACGGACCAAACAAAAAGAAAGGCGGATTACGGTTGGATAATTTTGCTCTTATAATGAAGGGAGGGAAAGATGGTGAAATAATAGATGTGCACGATACGGATTCAAGCGAAATAATAAAACGCTTAATGTTGCCGAAGGAGGACGAAAATCACATGCCGCCAAAACAAAAAAGCCAACTGAATGAAAAGCAAATTGCTCTGCTACATTGGTGGATCGAGCAAGGTGCAGATACCGCAAGCCGTGTTAAAGATTTACAACAACCGGAAAAATTAAAACCTGTTTTACTTGCTTTGCAAAGAGATCATATAGAAATAAAGGCACCAGAAAATATACCGAAGGAAGCTGTAGAAAAAGCAGACGATAAAGCGATTCAGCTGCTCGAAAAGAAAGGCGTGATTGTAATGGCCGTCGCTCAAAACAGTAACTATATCATGGCAAATTTTGTTACAGCCACCGCGATCAAAGATAATGATCTGAGTCTTTTATTACCGATAAAAAAACAATTGGTATGGTTAAAAATAGGAGACACAAAAATTTCCGATAGCGCCTTAACTTTTATTGGCCAATGCACTAATCTTACGCTGCTTCAATTGGACAATACAAATATTACCGACGGTGGATTGCTGCTATTAAAAAATTTGCAGCGCCTGCAATCATTAAATCTTGTCGGAACGAAAGTATCGGCACAAGGAATTATTTCACTAACGGGCCTGAAACAACTACATTCGCTGTATCTATATCAAACAAATATTGAAGGAAAAGATTGGTCGTTCGTGAAACAGCAATTTCCAAAGACAACGTTGGATACGGGTGGATATGTAGTGCCTTTGTTAGTAACTGATACAACGGTTGTGAAGGCTGATTTAAAATAGAAGTTACATTTTATTAATTGAACTTACAAAATATCATCCTTTAAATAAACAAAACTTTATAACCTTCTCTACATAAATAAAACCATCCATGTTAAAAATTGCTTGTTCCAGAAATATTTTTGCCGTAATTATAATATTGCTATTCCCGCTTCTCACAGAAGCACAGGTAATACAAACAAACACAAAAAGCAATTCCGTAGACTATCAAAAATTAGCCAGGATTGATGGTATTGTGAATGACTACATTGCAAAGAACTGGTTAACCGGCGCAGTAACCATCGTAATAAAAGATAACCAGGTCGTTCAATACAAAGGATATGGAGTTGCAGATGTCGCATCGAAAACTCCAATGAAAAATGACGCCATCTTTCGCATTATGTCGCAGACAAAAGCAATTACAAGCGTGGGCGCAATGATTTTATATGAGCAGGGGAAATTTTTATTGGATGAACCCATTTCAGATTTTATTCCTGAGTTTAAAAACCCTGTTGTTCTTGATAAATTTAACGACGCTGATACGACTTATACAACAGTACCTGCTAAAAGAGAAATTACTTTTCGCGATTTGCTCACACATACTTCCGGCCTTGACTATACTGATATAGGCAGTTCCAAAGTGCAGGCTATCTATACAAAAAATAATATTCCGTCAGGGCTCGGTTATTTTGACGAAAATCTTGTAGAGCGCATGAAAGCGCTTGGTAAAATGCCATTGAGTTTTCAACCCGGTGAGAAATGGCAATATGGCTTAAACAGTGATTTGCTGGGAGCATTAATAGAAATCATAAGCAGGAAAAATCTTGAAGATTTTTTAACTGAAAATATCTTTCAACCTCTTGGCATGAAGGATACTTATTTTAATGTACCTGCTTCAAAAGCTAACAGGCTCGCCACAGTTTATACGGAAGATTCATTGCATCATGTTATTAAATGGAGCCATACTTTCAGGCACATTGATCCGGATTATCCCACTATGAATAAACATTATTTCTCCGGAGGTGCCGGGCTTTCTTCTACGGCTTTTGATTATGCAATTTTTATGCAAATGATGTTGAACGGCGGTAAATACAATGGCCATCAAATACTTTCAAAAAGAAC
>JBBSBD010000191.1:0-12216 GCA_038251675.1 Chitinophagales bacterium
GTTCAACAATAAATATTAGTAAAATATTCTAAACTTTTTTATAAGTCTTCGCCTCTAAGAGTTATGTCCATCTTCTTTGGAGAGGGGTTGGGGTGCGGTTAAATTCTTCAAATCATTTTTATGCGTTTCACTTCCTTCTTTGTAAAAAATTACCAGTTTACGCTGGTCGTATTCCTAATGATAATTGTGGTAAGCGTAACAACATTGCTTACTATGCCACGTGCGGAAGATCCTGAAATCAATCCGCCTCAGTACCCTATCATCGTGATTTATCCCGGCACGAGTCCTAAGGATATGGAAGAACTGGTGGTAAAGCCTATCGAAAAAAAAGTAAGCGAGCTGGAAAATCTAAAGAAAATCACAACTAAAATTGATGACGGTGTTGCGGTAATTAATGTTGAATATAAATATAGCAGCAACGTGGAAGCAAAGTACCAGGAACTGGTGCGTGAAGTAAATTCACTTCGTAGCGAACTTCCGCAGGATATTTATAGCATCGAGGTAAATAAAATTTCTCCAACTGATGTAAGCGTTTTGCAAATCGCGTTGATTTCGGAAAATGTTTCTGATGCACGCATGAAATCGTATGCAGAAAAACTTAAAGAAGACCTGGAGAAAGTTAAGAGCCTGAAGAAAGTTGACTATCATGGCGTGCCCGATCAAATCGTGCGCATTGATCTTAACCTCGATAAAATTTCTCAATTAAAAATCCCGGTGAATTATGTTTTGGGAAGCATACAAAGTGAAGCAGCAAATATTCCGGGGGGCAGCATACGTGCGGGAGTGAAAACTTTCAATATAAAAACAAGTGGCAAATACAAAAGTATAGATGAGATAAAAAATACGATTGTAAATACTTCCGGCGGCAATGTTATTTACCTGAAAGATGTGGCTGATGTTGCGTTGAACTATGAAGAGCAAAAACACATTACGCGGCTGAACGGTCACCGGTGCGTGTTAGTAACTGCTGCACAAAAAGCGGGTGAAAATATTGCTGCTTCGCAGAAAGCCTATTTACCTGTGATAAATGCATTTGAAAAAACCCTTCCATCAAACATCGCCATGGTTCGCAATTTTGACCAGGCAGATAATGTTGATCGCAGGTTGGGCGGGCTTGGCATTGACTTTTTAATTGCCATCGGTCTGGTAATATTTACACTTGTTCCTTTGGGATGGAGAGCCGCTTTGGTCGTGATGGTAGCGATTCCCTTATCGCTGGGAATAGGAATTGTTATATTGAATGCAATGGGTTATTCCCTAAACCAATTGAGTATTGTAGGCTTGGTGGTCGCATTAGGGTTATTGGTAGATGATAGCATCGTTGTAATTGAAAATATTGAACGCTGGCTAAGAACAGGCGTTACAAAAAAGATCGCGGTAATAGAAGCAACCAAACAAATCACCGTTGCAGTTTTAGGAACAACCGCAACATTAATCATTGCTTTTTTACCATTGGTATTTTTGCCTGAAGGACCGGGAGAATTCATAAGAGGATTACCGATGGCAGTGATCACATCTGTATTTGCTTCCATGCTGGTGTCGCTCACGATTGTTCCATTCCTGGCAAATAAAGTTTTAAAATCGAATCACAGTCCTGAAGGAAATATTTTTTTACGCGGATTAAAAAAGGTTATTCATGGCAGTTATTCAAAATTGCTCGACCGTGCATTGAAGCGTCCTGTCATTACTCTTATAAGTGCCTTACTTTTATTTGTATTGTCACTCGGTTTATTTAAAGCGATTGGCTTCCGGCTTTTTCCCACTTCTGAAAAACCACAGTTCCTTGTAAATATTAATATGCCTTTGCAAACGAACCTTGCAGCAACGAATGAAATGGCACGGTATGTTGAAAAAGTCTTAAAGAATAATCCTGAAGTAGAATATTATACAACTAATGTAGGAAAAGGGAATCCAAGAATCTATTATAATGTAATACCTGAAAATGCAAAACCTGATTTTGCCCAACTGTTTGTGCAATTGCATCACGATGTAAATCCGGCTGAAAAGAAAAAATTAATAGAAGAGCTTCGCCACGAATTCTCCGGAATAGCCGGGGCAAAAATTGAAGTAAAAGACTTCGAGCAAGGCCCGCCGATAGAAGCACCTGTGGCTATTCGCATAAAAGGTGATAACCTGGATACGCTTCGTTCGCTCGCCGCAGCTACCGAGCAATTATTAAAATCGACACCGGGAGCTATTTATGTAAACAATGAAACCGGTGTGCTGAAGTCTGACATAAAACTCAACATTAATACAGAAAAATCAAGAACACTTGGAATACAAACTTCCGACATTGATAAAACTGTTCGGTTAGCGATTGCCGGGGTTGGCACCGGAAAATATACTGATGAAAATGGAGATGATTATGATATTGTAGTGAATGCACCGAAAGAAAATTTTGCAACACTCGCAAGCTTCAATACGATTTATGTAAACAATGCCATTGGTACACCGGTTCCATTAAAGCAGGTTGCTGATATTGAATTTGAATCTTCTCCAACCACCATTAAGCATCTTGATAAAAAGCGATTCGTGGTGGTAACTGCATACACCGATAAAGGCTATTTAACCCAACAGGTTACGAATGAATTTATGCAAAAAGCAAAATCGTTGAAGCTTCCTGAAGGTTACGAGATGCAATTGGCAGGTGAAGCAGAAAGTGAACAGGATGCGTTTGGTGGCGGCTTCATGACTGTCGTTATCGCGACCATATTTTTATTTCTAATGGTATTAATTCTCGAATTCAAAACTTTCAAAAGCACGCTGATAGTTCTTTCTGTAATTCCATTGGGTGTCATAGGTGGCGTTGCCATGTTATGGCTAACTGGAAATCCTATGTCATTTGTCGCCATCATTGGTTTTATTGGCCTGGCAGGTATCGAAGTAAAAAATTCAATTCTGTTAGTTGATTTTACCAACCAGTTAAGAGCCGAAGGCAAAAGCCTTGAAGATGCGATAAGAGAATCGGGTGAGTTGCGGTTTTTGCCCATTGTACTTACAAGTTTAACTGCCATTGGCGGATTGTTGCCCATAGCCCTTAGCAGTAATCCATTAGTGTCTCCGCTGGCTTTGGTATTGATTGGCGGGTTAATTTCTTCAACCTTATTATCAAGGATTGTAACACCGGTTGTTTACAAATTGATTCCGCCAAAAGTTGAATTGACAAGTTGATAATTTGAAGGTTGGGAAATAATCTGCGGTTAATCTAGTATAAAGCCGGGGTTCTTTCACTTTGTCGTGGACCAACCTTAGTAGAAAAATCTAAACTAATAATCAACCTTATTACCTTATTCTGAGTAAAAGTAAAACTCAATTGCTACGGATATGTTCCTTTACTTAAAACAAATTTTTTAGAAATTACTCCAGCATTATGTGTTGCCTAAGGTAATAAGGTGGAAAGGGTTTAACGAAATATTTTTCCACTAAGGTTGAAAATTATTTGACCCTTTAAGCTAAAACTAATCTCATAGTTCCAGTTCCGCCTTTCAAAAATCCACGTCAGAAGATACCGGATGATGCAACGTTGTATGTTAACTGGTTGTGGGAAAAAATACACCAATACCTGTAATAGGATTTCTACATTTGCACCCTACGAAACAATATCAACTATGCTTTTCGACCCTAATAATAATATTGTAAAACTATGTGCTGAAGGTATGGAGTTTGAAGGAAAAGGAGAACCTGGAAAAGCGCATCAGCAATTTTTACAGGCCTGGGAGGAATCAACCAATAATCTTGAAAAATTTATAGCGGCTCATTATATAGCGCGGCATCAAAATAATGTGGCAGATAAATTAAAATGGGACGAAATTTCCTTACAATTAGCGTTGCAAATAGAAGATAATGAAATGAAATCAAATTATCCCTCGCTATATCTTAACATTGCCAAATGTTATGAAGATTTAAAAGACTTTCACAAAGCAAATGAATATTTTCAACTGGCGCAATCATTTGCCGGTAATTTACCAAACGATGGTTATGGGAATATGATAAGATCAGGAATCAAAAATGGCATAGAAAGAACATCTGTATAGCTGCAAATATTAATAGTTTCCTCTTCCGACTATTGAAACCAGTCTTTGCATTTTATTTTAATCTTTCCACATAAGTAACAGAAAGTCAAAAATTACACGTTAAGCTAATAAAAGGGTTACTAAAGCTTAATAGCTCTTTTTTGGTCGGGATTCCGCAATGATTTAGTTTTATTTGCCCAAAGAAAACTAAAGCGGCAGTGTTAAAGCACAATTCATTAATACACGATGACTTCAGCTATTATAATTACATTCTGCTCGCTTCTGTTGATTGCGTACCTGTTTGACCTCACCTTTCCCAAAACCAAAATTCCTTCTGTAATACTCCTTCTCCTTTTAGGTTGGATTATGAAACAAGTTGCTATATTCTTAAAAATTCAGCTCCCGGATTTTACACGGGTTCTTACCGTTACGGGAAGTATCGGGTTACTGCTGATAGTTTTAGAGGCTACGCTGGAACTTGAATTGAATAAATCAAAAATTCCACTTATTAAAAAATCATTTATTGGTGCGCTGCTGTCTATGTTTGCTCTTGCTTTTTTGCTTGCTTTTATATTCAGTTATTTTGGAAGCTATTCTTTTAAAGATTGTCTTGTAAATGCAATTCCGTTTTGCGTTGTGAGCAGTGCCATTGCGATTCCAAGTGTAAAAAATCTGCGGCGCTCCGATAAAGAATTTATTATCTACGAAAGCAGTTTATCCGATATCCTGAGTGTTTTGTTTTTTAATTTTATCGTACAAAACCGCACGATCGGGCTTGGGTCGTTTGGAAATTTTGGTGCGCAGATATTAGTAATCATTCTTGTTTCATTTGTTGCCACAGTTGGCTTATCCTACCTGCTCAACAAGATAGAACACCAGATAAAATTTGTACCGATCATCCTGCTGGTAATGTTGATCTACGAGATCTCAGTGGTATATAACCTGCCGTCGCTCATTTTCATAATGATATTTGGATTGTTTCTCGGAAATCTTAATGAGCTTAAAAGATTCAAATGGATTGAATTCTTTCGCCCGAATGAACTGGATGTGGAAGCGCAAAAATTTAAAAGCCTTACCATTGAAGCGGCATTTTTGATACGGGCAATTTTCTTCCTGTTCTTTGGCTACTCGATGGAGACATCAGAGATTCTAAATACCGACACTTTACTATGGTCTGTTACTATTGTAGCCCTCATTTTTATATTTCGCGCAGTTCAGATCAAGCTTTCAAATCTCCCTCTAAAGTCCCTTCTATTTGTATCACCAAGAGGCCTTATTACTATATTATTATTCCTTTCCATAGCTCCTGCCCACCGCATTTCAATTGTCAATAAGGCGCTTATTACCCAGGTGATTTTATTAACTACCTTGATTATGATGCTGGCATTAATAATAATTCCCCAGATCCAAAAGAGAAGGCAGCGAAAAGAAACAATCGTTGAAGCCAGCGATCCTAATAATGATTTAGCTGAGGAAATCCCCAATACAAACGATATTTCATTTGAAAATTATGACGCTTAGGCGCCGAAGAAAACAACCATTTTTCATTGTTTTAATTCAAAAAAAATTGTCTACAGGAAATTTTTCTGCTTAAATTTATATGCCGGTTTTATCAAAAGCTCATGCAATCAAAAGCAATCACAGTAGAGGAATACATAAGTAATTTGCCAAATGAAAAGCAAGAGGCAATGAGAAAATTGCGAACGGCAATTCTTGAAAATCTTCCAAAAGGTTTCGTTGAAACCATCAGCTATGGGATGATTGGTTACGTAATCCCGCATTCTATCTACCCCAAAGGATACCATTGCAACCCAAAGCTACCATTGCCTTTCATGAATATAGCGGCTCAAAAGAATTTTATAGCAGTTTATCACATGGGCATTTACGCCAATAAAAAACTCTTCGATTGGTACGTAAGTGAATATGAAAAATATTCGAAAGCAAAGCCGGATATGGGTAAAGGCTGTATTCGTTTTAAAAAACCGGAGCAAATCCCCTATGGACTTATCGGAAAGCTTACAGCAAAAATCAGCGCAGAGGATTATATAAAAGTCTATGAAGCAAATATGAAAAGTTAAGCTGCCAATCTTCACACAACATTTAATTTACTATGGCTACTTTTGGCGACTTTCATACAAAAGTTTAGATTTAATCGCCCAAACAAAACAAGTAGCGGCAATGTTACAATACCATTCTCTTATACGCCATGAGTTCAGCCATCATAATTACATTTTGTTCATTGCTTTTGATCGCTTATTTATTCGATCTCACTTCTGAAAAAACAAAGGTCCCCTCCGTAATACTATTACTTCTTTTAGGATGGCTCGTCAGGCAAGTAACCATTTTTCTGGAGATAAGGCTTCCTGATTTTTCGTCTTTCCTTCCGGTTTTTGGTACCATAGGCCTTATTCTAATTGTGTTGGAAGGAGCATTGGAACTTGAGCTTAACAGATCCAAACTGGGACTTATTAAGAAGTCTTTTCTTGGGGCATTATTACCGATGCTTGCACTCGGTTTTTTGCTTGCAGGCTTATTCCATTACTATGGAAATTTTTCATTTAAAGACAGCCTGGTCAATGCAATTCCATTTTGTGTAATCAGCAGTGCCATTGCGATTCCAAGTGTGAAAAATCTTAGTTCTTCCAATAAAGAATTTATTATTTACGAGAGTAGCTTATCAGATATTTTGGGTGTACTTTTTTTCAATTTTATTGCACTTCATGAAAGTATCAACCTGGCTTCTTTTGGGCATTTTGGCTTACAACTAATCGTAATTGTGATTGTGTCTTTTGTGGCAACCATTGGCCTTTCTTATTTATTGAGCAAGATAGAGCACCAGATAAAATTTGTTCCTATAATACTGCTGATCATACTTATTTATGAAGTATCAAAAATTTATCACCTGCCCTCACTTATTTTTATCATGATGTTTGGATTGTTTATCGGTAACCTGGAAGAGTTGAAACAATTTAAATGGATACAAAGATTCAAGCCTGATGAATTAAACAAGGAAGTACAAAAATTTAAAGGGTTAAATATCGAAGCTGCCTTTTTAATAAAAGCAATCTTCTTTCTTTTCTTTGGCTTTTTGCTTGAAACCAAAGAGATACTAAATACCGAAACTTTAATATGGTCTTTTGGAATAGTAATTTCAATTTTTACTTTCCGGGCGTTTCAGCTCAGGTTATCCAAACTTGATTTTAAATATTTACTATTTGTGGCTCCACGAGGGCTTATAACCATCCTGCTTTTTTTATCAATAGCACCAGAGCAAAAGATTTTCCTGGTCAATAAATCCTTAATTGTCCAGGTGATTATTCTTACAACATTTATCATGATGTTTGCATTAATAGCAACTTCAAAAAATGAGGATAAGAAGGCAGACGAAAAAACGACGCCCGGGATCGGGGAAACAGTTGAAGAAAAAAATCGCGACTATCGCGGCGAAGAAGATCCCAATTCAATTGAATAAATAACAACGCATTTGAAAAACATTATTTATTTTCAGAAACCGGGCTTTTAAGTCTTTAATTATTTTATTCAAAACAGATTGCAACATGAAAAATAAATATCTTGATTTATTTCTTTACCGCACCTTGTTTGTATCACTCGTTTTCTTCCTGCTTGGCTGCGGGAGTACAGCCCCTGTTAACAAAACACCGGGCGAAGAAGCTACAAATCTTTTTAAACCAGGTACGCAACCTAAACTTGTCTCAAAGCAATTTTCCTTTACAGAAGGGCCTGCGGCTGACAAGCAGGGGAATGTCTTTTTTACGGATCAGCCGAATAACCAGATATGGAAGTACAGTGTCAATGGAGAATTAAGCATGGTCACAGATCATTCTGCCAGATCAAATGGTTTGTATGTTGACTCAAAAGGAAATATTATTGCCTGTGCCGACGAGAAGGGCCAACTGGTTTCCTTTAGCCCTGATGGAAAAATGAATGTGATTATGGATGTTGCAAACGACACAAGATTAAATGGGCCTAACGATCTTTGGATAGACGCGAAAGGGGGAATTTATTTTACCGATCCCTATTATGAAAGACCATATTGGAGCGACCCTAAACCGGTAAAGCATAAGCAAAATGTTTATTACCTGGCCAACGGCGCGACGAAAGCAATAGTGGTAGCCAACGACTTGGTGCAGCCTAACGGAATAGTTGGAACAGCCAACAACAAGAATCTATTTATCGCAGATATAGGAGACAATAAAACATATAAGTACGAGATAGAAAAAGATGGCAGTATTACCGGGAAGATACTTTTTGCCCCAATGGGATCCGACGGTATGACGATTGATAACAACGGGAATCTTTACCTTACCGGCCACGGCGTAACCGTGTTTGACCCCACTGGGAAAAAAATAACTAACATTCCCATAAACGAAGACTGGACAGCCAATGTATGTTTTGGCGGAAAAGATGGAAAAGAGCTTTTCATCACTGCTTCGAAAGGAGTTTATACTATGCAAATGCTGGTAAGGAGGATGAAATAATATTTTGATACAAAAAGCATAAGTTTATTCCATCTCATACGAGATAACAGGCTCCGCCGGCGCTATAGTTATTTGATTGCCAATACCGGAAACCGTAAAGCTATGCCCTGAAAAATGTATAATCAAAATAACAAGTGGAATTAGAAAAAGAACAAGCGCCCATATTTTCCACCATGGTTTTTTTCGTTGAGGTGCCTCCTCTTTGTAAAATTCATTCATCACCCCGGAAGTTGTTTCTTTATCGCCAACCAGTACAGCATGCTGTTCATTTTGATGAATGACTCTTTCTACAGGAATGATGTCATATAAAAGGAACTCATTTTTTTTATGAAAGAAAATACTTCCGGAAGTATTTTTTTGAAGGCTTCCGAGAGGTTCGAAGCAAATTTTTTCACCAGCTTCTAGTTTCCCCTTTGCTGCAAAACACCAGTTGTTTATGTTTTCAGCAGCTTCATTCTCATGTATTTTATTTTGCAAAGACACATAGTTCACCAAATCTTTTCTGAGATGCACATCTTCTTCGGTAAAATGAATTTCATCAATGGGAGGGCATAGTTCCTTACTTGCAACATCGAGCTCTGCGGGCTTTACACTTATGATAAAATGGCCTATGCCCGGCAAGCTGCATTCTTTTTTTTGAACTAAATAGGCAGTGATGATCTTCTCCATAATTGTGGCAAATATCCATAATTTAAGCGACGAAATTAGTTAGCTATTATCAAAAGTGAATTATGACGCCGCCAATCACCTGTAAGCCATAGACCGGATAATTATTCCAGCGTTGGTAGGTACTGTTAAGGATATTATCAAAATCGAGCCACGCACTAAATCTTGGTGTGATCTTAAATTCTGCGCCGGCGCTTATATCGGTTCCGCCTTTAAGATTTTTTTGCGAACCGTCACTCAATAAGGCTTTTGCGCCAGAGAAGGCCACAAGGTCTCCCTTAATCAATACCTGCTTGAAAGCATTCCATCTCAATGATCCATTGAGCTTCAATGGATACAAATGCCATGCTTTTGCATTATCCTTCAAGCCGGTGTATGTATTCAAATCAAGACCGGCAGTTACGGTAAATTTATCCTGGTTTATATAGCTAAGGTCGCCATGTATCTGAAAATTATCCAGTTTACTTTCATTGGTTACGATAAAGCTTTTTTCATTATTTGGATCGTTTATGAACAATGGCAAATCATGGTAAGTGATTATAGCAGCTTTTGCATTAAAATTAAAATGCTTGTCAATGGTTGCTTTTACACCGCCATAAAATTGCATTTCTTTTGTATTATTCAAAAACAAAGGATCTGCCATATAGGGGTTTTCTCCACTCAGTGTACGGAAGCTATTTGCAATGTACCTGCCTACCCAGCCTGCCTGTATCGACAGCACATTGTGCTGAAGTTGCGCCTCTCCGTAAACGTTAGGCAAAATAGTTACGTCATTATTATTCCATGAAGGGGTTGCTCCGCCATGGAAGGTGAAATTGTCGTCATAAAAAACAAGTTCTGGCGCCAACTGGAACAAATTGTTGGTAAGATGATCGCTTGAATTCTTAAGCTGGTACTTATTAAAATTTCCACTTGCCAAAACTTTAAATGAAACAGATTTGCTAAATTTTTTCTCAGCAGGAATATTCAGTATCAACGTAGTTTCTGAAGCCTTGCTTTCCCGCGAAAATGTATGAAGCTCCAGGTGAGGATTGTAGGTAATATTCAAATCATTAACTGCAATATTTCTAAACCCAACACCTGCCGAGAAATCCTGGTAGCTCCTTCTCAATATTCCTTTGTCAAAATCAAAAAGGTCGTGGTTATAACCGTACTGGTAATATTCATGCTGTTGAAAAGCGGCAAATGCATACGTTTCATTTTTTTCTGTAAAGATGCTTCCGACACCCTTTAAATTTATTTCACTAAAATCCTGGTGGTTAATTTTACCTCTTGAAGAAATGTAATCACCATACACATTTAATAGATTTTTCTTGCCATCACCAAAACTAAACGCACCTGCAACATACGGCGTGGTAAAACTCCCAAACCCAAGCTTCAACTCGTTCCTGTCACCAAGTTGCAAGGCTGTGTCTGCCGCCAGCGCAAGAGGCCTTAGTGGAACCGGCTGGTAAGTAAAAAATAAGTTCTGAGGCGGAATATTATATGCAAGCCTCGGCCTAGATGTATCGCCGGTAACAGGCGAAGCATACAAATTAATTTTTACCGGGTTCCGTAATACAGGTTTATATGAGGAAGTAATTTCAATGGTTTGTCTTTTCGTCGTGTCTCTTTGAGCATCCGCATGTATGTTAATCGTAAAGACTAATGCGAGGATGATAAAAAATTTATTTGAGTATACTTGAATCTTTGTATTCATAAAAATCAATTCGTTATTTATAAAATTTCCTGCCTTTGTATATTATTTCTTTGAAGAAGAAGGTGATTCAACTTTTGAATTCTGCTGCTCTTCGCTTATTGCCTTTGCAAGTTTATCGGTAGCTTCTTTTTTAAGTTCAGGTATTGTAGCATTATCCGCCACACTTTGAAAAGTTGCTTTTGCATTGAAATAATCTTTTTCCTGCAAGTAAATGTCTCCTAATAAAATATATGCTTTCGCAACCCAATAATCATAAGAGCCTGTAATTTTAATCACATCCATTCCAGCTTTCTCTGCAGTAGCAAGTTCATTGAGTGTAAAATAACAATTGGCAATTTCGTACCGTGCTTCTGCGCCCCAGGCAGATTTATTAATTGCTGCAACCTGCTTAAAGGCTGCAATAGCCTGGTCGCAGTGATTATCTGCCTGCAAAGATTTACCCAATACAAGATTGGCAATCGCTTTATCATCGGTGCTCAATCCTTTTTTAGTAAGCAGTTCCTGCGACGCATTATTTGCTTCAGCGAAATCTTTTGTTTGATAATAACTTCTTACCAGGCCCCTCAATGCTTCCAGTTCATTTTCCGGCGTGGTCGCCAGTTCTTTCAATTTTGTAAAATAAACTTTGGCTTTTGCATAATCCTGCAACTCGAAATAATAAGCACGTGCTGCTGCGAGTGCAGCCCTTTCAGCATATTTATTACTACCGAGATTTACAACTACCTCGTAACCCTTCACCGCGTTTTGCCAGTCTTTATTTTTTGAATAGCATTCACTGCGATAAAAATTGGCTTCAAGTATATAAGCACCCTGGGGGTATTTTGAAAGATAATCTGATAAAGATGTTATGGCTCGAGCACAGTCATTATTATTATACCGAAGTTCTGCAGAAGCAAAGGTTAAAGAATCTGCTTCTGAAATCGTGATCACCTTTCCTGACTTTTTTACAAAGTCAACGTATTCATTTGGCCTGCCAAGCTCTACATAAATATTTCTCATATTGTCCATCGCTTCGTCTGCCTCAGCAGATTGCGGATAAAGGCTTACCAGTTTCTGGTAATACTTTAAAGCCTCATCATTATTGTTCAGGTTATAATTAGAGAGGCCAAGTTTCAGGTAAACTTTTGGATATTGGCCGCTGGCATCCTTTATTTCAAGCATCTTATTAAGATAAGGAATGGCATCTTTAAATTTTTCCTGTGCCATGTAAGTATTTGCAATCTGTAAATAAGATTCTGCAACGAGATCACTCTGCGGGTAGCGCTGAACGAGAGAATTGAAAGTTTTTATTTTTTCTGCAGGGCTATTAATCCCGCTAATCAATGCAACTTGGTATAAA
>JBBSBD010000192.1:0-12180 GCA_038251675.1 Chitinophagales bacterium
GTGATTAATTTTGCTATTCAACAATTCCATCTGAACTATAATATTGTTCTTTTCTGCCAGCGACATTATTTTTTTCAGCCCGTCGGCACAGTTTTTTAATCCTGTTTCATCATCCATTCCATTACGGCTGCCACTAAAGCAGATCACATTTTTATAACCCGCTTTTGCCGCTAATGGAATTACTTCAGTCATGTCTTTATTAAGAACAGCATGATAGTCCGGATTGTTCCAGCCTTTTGTCAAACTGTTTTCGCCTGCTGTATAACACATGGAACTAAAGATGCCATGTTGCTGAAGCACCGGCCATTCTTTTGGCCCAACTAAATCAATGGCGCTAAAGCCAATATCTTTAACGGCTTTACACAAGTCTTCTAATGGAAGAAAATTGTATGTCCACCTGCATACAGAGTGATTGATGTTTCCTTTCAATGTATATTTTTTTTCACCGTGAATTTTTTCGGCGCAAGAAATGGCCGGAGCCATGATGACGGCAGATGTGCCGAGCGCAAGATTTTTAATTAGTGTTCTTCTGTTTTGCATTTAATTTATAGTATTAAGTATTTAAGCTACCATCAGGTATGGGCCTTTCGTTTTTATCATTAAATGAAATTGCAAATAAAAGAAATACAACAAATGCAATTCCCGCAGGTATTATCCAAATCATTTTCCAATCAAACGCTCCGTCCGAACTGGTATATGCGTCGGTTATCATTCCTGCAATTTCAAATCCTATCAACATGCCAATGCCATAGGTAGCTAAGGTAATTAATCCCTGTGCGGCGCTTTTATATTTTATTCCTGCCTTTGCATTAGTATAAATTTGTCCCGAAACGAAAAAGAAATCATAACACACGCCATGTAAAGCAATTCCTATTATGAGCATAAAGCTTAAGTCGCCGGCGTTTCCATAAGCAAATAATGCGTACCGCAGCGCCCAGGCCAGCATGCCTATTAAGATGGTTTTTTTGAATCCGAATTTTTTAAAGAACAGCGGCAGCGCTAATAAAAAGAGAACTTCAGAAGCCTGGCCGATTGCCATTTTACCCGTAGGTTTTGAAACGCCAATATTAGATAAAAACTGGTTGGCGACCTGGTAATAAAATGCTAATGGAATGCATATGAGAATGGAGGCGATGAAGAATATCAAAAAGTTTTTATTTTTCAAGAGTTTTAAGGCATCTAATCCTATTATGTCTGCGACTTTCACTTTAGTGCCTGATGCTACTTTCGGCGGCGTTTTTGGTAATGTAAAACTAAACAAACCAAGAACCAGGGAAGCGACGGCTGCCAGTAAAAAAGTGTTTCTCATTAAGCCCGCCTTTACATTAACTTCTGCATCCCAGAGAAAAACAAGGCTTATTAATAAACCGGCAACTATCCATCCGATAGTACCCCAAATTCTTATGCTGGAAAATTCTTTTTCAGGATCATTCATTTGATTGAATGCAATTGAATTTACCAACGCAAGCGTTGGCATAAACAATATCATATAGATTAACAAGTAGTAAAAAAATGATGTCGGATACACATCCGTAACCGTTCCCGCACTATACATATAATACATTAAAGCAGCCCCTACAAGATGTAAAACGCCAAGAATTTTTTCCGCGTTAAAGTATCTGTCTGCAATTAGTCCAATTATAAAAGGTGCGATAATTGCTCCCCACGATTGAGTAGAAAATACCCTGCCGGTTTGAGCGCCGTTAGCATGAAGATTATTCACTAAAAAAGTTCCCAGGGTTACAAACCACGATCCCCAAACAAAGAACTCGATAAACATCATTGTGGAAAGCTGCAATCGTGTCGTAAATTTCATCCGGAGAATTTTCTTTTTTAATAGTTGTATTAAATACACTATTTCGGCTACAAGGTATTAATTAACCACTAAAAAAAAATAAATGATTACTACTAATTTAAAATATCTTTTTTTTTAATATTCTTTTATGAATAATTTAGATGTGTTATAATTTCATTTTTATCCTTTTAAAATTAGTATATGAGAAAATTACGAATGGGAATGGTAGGCGGCGGTAAAGATGCTTTCATAGGAGCTATTCACCGCATTGCTGCAAACATGGATGGCCAGATAGAATTGGCCTGCGGCATGTTTAGCATCAATCCCGAAATTGCAAAAGATTCTGCCGAATCGCTTTTCATTCCTGAAGACAGGACCTATTATAGTTATGAAGAAATGATTAAAAAGGAAAGCGAACTGCCGGCAGATAAGCGTATTGATTTTGTTACTATCGTTACTCCAAACTTTGCTCACTTCGCTCCTGCGATCATGGCTCTTGATCATGGTTTTAATGTAGTAATAGAAAAGCCAATGACCTTCACATTGGATGAAGCAAAACAATTAAAAAAGAAAGTCGATGAAACAGGATTGATTTTGTGTCTTACGCACACTTATTCCGGATTTCCGATGGTGAAGCAGGCAAAAGCGATGATAGCTGAAGGTAAATTAGGAAAGGTTAGAAAAATTTATGTTGAATATCCGCAAGGTTGGTTGAGCAAATTATCAGAGCGTGAAGGCAATGCACAAGCTGCCTGGAGAACAGATCCGAAAAAATCAGGTAAAGCAGGCTGTATGGGCGATATAGGAACGCATGCTGCACATCTTGCAGAATATGTTTCTGGCTTAAAAATCACAAAGCTTTGTGCAGATTTAAATATTGTAGTGCAGGGAAGGGGATTGGATGATGACGGCGCAGTATTATTAAAATTTGAAGATGGAGCATCAGGAGTGTTGATGGCATCGCAGGTTGCAGCGGGTGAAGAAAATGTAATTAAGATTAGAATATACGGGGAGAGGGGAGGGCTGGAGTGGAGCCATCATGAACCTAATACTTTGCTGGTAAAATGGCTGGATGAGCCTACACAAATTTTTAGAGCCGGAGCAAATAATACAAAATACCTAAGCAGCTTTGCAACACATAATTGCAGAACACCTGCGGGCCATCCTGAGGGTTACCTTGAAGCCTTTGGCAACATTTATAGAAACTTTGCATTAACAGTTCAGGCTAAATTAAATGGTACTGAGCCTACAAAAGAAATGCTGGATTTTCCTGGTACAGAAGATGGTGTTCGCGGGATGGCTTTTATAGATAACGTGGTCGCATCAGCGCAGTCTGATAAAAAGTGGACAGACTATGTGGTGTAGGATTTTTTGAAACAATGAAATAAAATTCTTTTTAAACTTCTTGCTAATCTTCACGTTCCCTTTCTGTCGAATAGGGTTGGAGTGAGGCAAAAAATAATTTTTAGATGAAAACAATTAAAGGACCCGGAATTTTTCTTGCGCAATTTATCAGCGACGCGGCACCTTATAATAACCTTAAAGACATTTGCGAATGGGCAAAATCTATAGGTTTTACGGGTGTGCAAATCCCAACATGGGATGCTAAAATGATAGACCTTAAAAAAGCGGCGCAAAGTAAAACCTATGCGCAGGAATTGAAGGGAATTGTAAATGATTGCGGCCTTGAAATCACCGAACTCTCTACACACCTGCAGGGGCAACTGGTAGCAGTGAATCCTGCCTATGATAAGTTGTTTGATAGTTTTGCGCCGCCGGAATTTCGCAACAATTCCAAAGCAAGAACAAAATGGGCAGTACAACAATTGAAGTATGCCGCTAAAGCTTCTCAAAATCTTGGGCTGAACGCGCATCCTACTTTTAGCGGCGCCTTGTTGTGGCATACCATGTATCCCTGGCCTCAGCGACCGGCTGGTCTTGTCGAAGAAGGCTTTAAAGAATTGGCAAAAAGATGGTTGCCGATTTTGAATACATTCGATGAATGTGGCGTGGATGTTTGTTATGAAATACATCCCGGCGAAGATCTTCACGACGGTGTGAGTTATGAAATGTTTTTGGAGCAGGTAGGCAATCACCCAAGGGCATGCTTGTTATATGATCCCTCGCACTTCGTGTTGCAATGCCTGGATTATTTAGAGTACATAGATAATTACCATGAAAGAATAAAAGCTTTCCATGTAAAGGATGCCGAGTTTAACCCAACCGGAAAGCAGGGAGTCTATGGCGGCTATCAAAGCTGGATAAACCGTGCCGGGCGTTTTCGTTCAACAGGCGACGGGCAGGTGGATTTTAAATCTATCTTTAGCAAATTAGCCGCTTATGATTATACAGGCTGGGCAGTAATGGAGTGGGAGTGTTGCCTTAAAAATTCTGAAGACGGTGCAAAAGAAGGTGCTGTATTTATTAGAGACCATATTATTAAAGTTACTGATCACGCTTTTGACGATTTTGCAGGCACTGCGAAAGATGATAAATTAAACCGAAGCGTACTCGGTATATAATAAATTTTTTATTTTCAAGATTACTAATGAATATTTGTATATGAAAAAGTCAATTTTAATGCTATCATCTGTATTGTTTTTTATTAGCTGCGGAAACAATACTGATACAAAAAAAGAAGCAAGTACTGATACTGTAGCAGTAGTAAAAGAAGAAGCTAAAGACCCTGCAATTGAAGCCGGGCTAAATCTTATGTCGGCCAGCGATTGCTTCACGTGCCACAAACTTACAGAAACATCTATTGGCCCGGCCTATGCTGCTGTTGCGGATAAATATAAATCGATGGACCATCAGGCAGCTATAGATTCCATAGTCCACCAGATTCAGAATGGGGGTTCGGGAAAGTGGGGCGCCGTAGCAATGCAGCCGCATCCCCTTGTTACCAAAGAGGAAGCTGATACTATGGCTATTTATATTCTGTCAATAAAAAAATAATTAATGACCAGGTTAATAGTATTTGGTATCGCACTAGCGGTGCTGCAAAGTTGTAATCCCGGCGCTCAATCTGGCACCGCATCCACAACCGATAGTACTTCAGCAATGGGTAACGATAATGACAGCGGATGGATATCATTGTCGCTGGATAAATGGCATACCTATGGTAAGCCAACTCTTGAAGCCGGATGGTCCATGCAGGACAGCGCTCTCTTTCTTGATACTGCTGCCACAGCAAGAGATGCAAAGGGTGACCGGATCGGCAATAATATAGTTACAAATGAAGATTTTGGAAATTTCGATCTTAAGCTGGATTGGAAAATTTCAGAGAAAGGAAATAGCGGAATTATATTTTATGTAAAAGAAGACACCGCTTTATTCCCTGAAAATTATAATTCCGGCATGGAGATGCAGGTACTCGATAATGGAACGCCCACACGCTTAGGCCATTCTGATGGTAAGCTTTATACACATAGGGCAGGTGATCTCTACGATCTGCTTGCGGCCAAAGAAGTTGCCAGGCCTTTGGGTGAATGGAACCATGCTGAAATCGTTGCAAATAATGGTAAACTGGATTTTTATTTAAACGGTGAGCATACACTTTCTACAACTTTATGGGATGATAACTGGAGCAAGATGATCGCCATAAGCAAGTTTAAGGATATGAAAAATTTTGGTACTTTTAAGGAGGGTAAAATTTCCTTGCAGGATCACGGTAACACGGTTTGGTTTAAAAATATCAGGATAAAAAAATTGTAGGTAAATATTAATTTCAAATATCTTTTGTAGCAACAGGAAACTGTTGCTTTTTTTATGAGTTGAAGTATGAGGACATAGATTGGATTTTTGGTTAGCTTTATTTGCCCCTACTAATCACCTTTTCATCTTTTTTAAAAAGCGGAGACCTTTCTTCATCTACCCGCACTGCTTCCTTTAATAATTTTCTGATAGCAGCTTCATCAATTTCTTCCGGGGATTTATAAATTTTATAAAGGACCTTTTTGTTAGCTCCGTGAGTAAGATAATGGTCGTCATCATTAAGTCGGTTGCCGTACCAAAAACCTAGTAAAACGCCTTCTTTGATTCCGCCTCCTTGTATTGTTGAAGGCCAAACGATGCAAAGCCCTTTGTTACGATAGAAGAATGGGACACCATATGAAATTTTTTCTTTGCACTCTGGCGGAAGATTTTCTTTTATTATTTGCCGCAATACATCTATAATTATTCTTTCGTCCTCAGGAAGTCGATCATATAATTGAACGAGTGTGCTCTTCGTCAAGTTTTATTATTATTGGGTTGAATAAATTTTTACCCTGGTGGCTTTCATTTCTTCATTTGGCGATATCGTTAAGTTGCGTCTTAAAAATTTTAATACCAAAAACATCATCTAAGGTCCAAAACCCCGTATTAATTAGTGATGCAGTAAACTAATAAATACCGGATTTGCTATAGTGATATATTATCATGTTAAGGTAAAATATCATACATGCATTTACAAATAAAAGTTTACGTATGCATCAAATCGATAATTTTACTTGTCTTTAGTGAGTTGACCCTATTATTTCATTTCAACATCTTTTTTAAACCATATTTATGATTGCTAAAATGACTACCCAGTCTTCAAGGGGACTAGCCTTGTGGCTCCTACCTTTCATATTTTTACTTATTTCTCTTTTTCCTTTAATGAGTTTTGCGCAGGGTGTTGCTGTGACGGGTTCCGTAACTGGCTCGGATGGCGCAGGTATTGCCGGTGTAACTGTGCAGGAGAAGGGAACAACGGGGGGAACTGCTACCGATGCATCAGGGAACTTTTCATTAAACGTAAGCAGTGCAAATGCCACGCTTATTACATCGTCTTTGGGCTATCAACCGCAGACCATCGCATTAGGCGGCCGAACTACGGTTTCAATTGTATTGCAGGGTGCTGCTGTGAAAGAATTGGAGCAGATAGTGGTTGTCGGTTATGGCACACAAAAGAAAAAAGACCTTACCGGCTCCGTCGCATCTGTAAAAGGTGAGGAGCTACAAAAGCAGCCTGTGCAGACAGCAACACAAGCTTTACAAGGGAAAGTTGCCGGCGTGCAAATCATAAGTTCCGGCGAGCCTAATTCATTGCCTACTGTAAGAGTAAGAGGAACCGGATCGGCACTTGCCGGTGCAAATCCGCTTTATGTGGTAGACGGTGTTATTACTGACGATATCAGGAACATCAACTCCGCTGACATTGTAAGTCTTGATGTATTGAAAGATGCATCTGCAACTGCTATCTATGGCATGCGTGCTGCAAATGGTGTGCTCATAATTACAACGAAAAAAGGCAGGGTAGGTAAGCTTATTATAAGTTACGACGCCAGCTTAGGCGTTAAAGAGGCCAGCCATCTTGTAGATATGGCAGGCCCCATGCAGTATGCTAATTATTTGAATGAAGCTAATATTTATTATGGATCCGGCGACAGCCTTATTACAAATACTCAGTTGGCTGCTGGTAATAATACCGATTGGTTCGATGCCATCTTGCGAAGGGGCTTCTGGCAGAACCATAATATTTCACTATCCGGCGGCAGTGAAAAAATAAATTATTTCCTAAGCGCCGGTTATATAGGCGAAGAAGGAATTATTCAAACAAACAAGTTTGACAGGTTCACTTTAAGATCGAATAACGAATACAAATTATCTAATGCAATAAAGGTATCTACGCTTATTTCTTATAGCAGGAGCAAGACCCGGGGTGTTGATTTAGGAGCGCTGAATGGAGCCTACCGTGCGGCTCCTTATGTTGCTGCAAAGCAAGGTGATCTTTACGGTAATACTTCCCTCTCTAATAACGTGGGCAATCCATTGCTAAGTTTAGATAAAAGTCTTAGCGAGGGAATTGACAACCGTTTACAAAGTACTGTTTCAATCGATATAAAGCCTGTGAAATGGTTAACTTTCAAATCAAGCTTTGGAAGCGATCTTGATTTTTTTAATAACACCGGCTATTCCTACAAGTTTGACAATATTGGTGACAACAGTGTGTTTATTGATAAGGGTGGGAACCAGGTAAGACCGAAAAGCTCCTTAAGTATTGAGAGAAATAATTCAACCCGATGGGTATGGGATAATACATTAACTGCTGTAAAATCTTTTGGAAAGCACAACTTTAGCTTGTTGGTGGGTACTACTTCTGAAGAACTTTTATTTAATTCACTTAAGGGAAGCCGGAGTGATGTGCCTGAAGACAGGAATGAATGGTATCTTGCAACTGGTACTTCTTCTACGGTAAATAATGACAACACCGGCGATAAATTTCATCGCAACTCCTACCTCTCCAGGTTGACTTATAATTATGATGATAAATATTTGCTTACCAGTACATTCAGAGCAGATGGCACATCCAAATTTGGCCCGGGAAACCACTGGGGATATTTTCCTTCTATAGGTGTGGGGTGGAATATTGCAAAGGAAGCTTTCATGTCGTCACAGAAAATATTTGATAATTTCAAAATACGCGGAAGCTATGGCGAAGTAGGTAACGACCAGATACCCTCAAATACTTATTTAAACCTCGCGACTATTAATGCGCCGTATTTTTTTGGTTCAACACAGAATTTCGGGATCACTTTTACCCAATTACCCGATCCGAATGTAAAATGGGAAACAACAAAAGAGTTTGACCTTGGCGTCGATTTTACACTCTTAAGAAACAGGTTGTCAGGTGCGGTTGATTATTACAACAAGCAGGTGAAAGATGCATTGATTAATATAAATATTCCCGGCACCTTACCGGATGCTGATGCAAAATATACCACTAATGCTGCCAGTTTTGAAAATAAAGGTATAGAGGCAGAACTGAACTGGAGAGACAATGTTGGTACAAAACTCAGCTACAATATCGGGGTGAATGCGGCTTTTAATAAAAATAAAATTACAGGCCTTAACGGTGGCCAGGCCTTGCAGGATGGAGGCAACAGCCAGGGTTTTACAACAAGGTCAGACAATAATGTACCTATCGGTAGTTTCTTCCTGTTGCAGGCAGATGGTGTTTTTCAAACTGCTGATGAAATTGCTGCTTCCGCACAGCCAAACGCTCAACCCGGCGATCTGCGGTATAAAGACATAAGCGGCCCTGCGGGTAAGCCTGATGGTAAGATTGACGATAATGACCGGGCTTACTCGGGTTCCTACCAGCCGAAGGCAACTTATGGAATTAACGGAGGTATTACTTACATGAATTTTGATCTGAATTTTGGTGGATATGGTACCGCAGGTGGGAAAATTTATAATGGTAAAAAGCAATCCAGAGGCGCTGATCCGCGTGACAACATAGAAACAGAAATTGCCAATGACCGGTGGACACCAAATAACCCAAACACAGATGTGCCGAGAGCACACCTGGGAATATTGCCCAACTCTACTTATTTCCTGGAAAACGGCGATTTTTTTAGGATTAATAACTTAACGATCGGGTACACGCTTCCCGGTAATGTTTTATCAAGATATAAAATCTCAAAGCTTCGTATATATGCTACGGCACAAAATCTTGCTACCATCACCAACTACTCAGGATTTTCCCCGGAAGTTCCTTCAGGTAACCCGCTCAATGCAGGTATCGAATTAAATTCATATCCATCTACCAGAACATTTGCGTTTGGAGTAAACCTATCATTCTAATAACATACTATATGAAATACAAAATATTATTTTTTATCTCTGCTACCTTCTTCTTTCTATCTGAAGAGAGTTGTAAAAAAAGTTTTCTTGATGTGCCGGCTCAGGGGCAGATAGATGAAACAGCAGTTCTTTCGGATCCCGGTGCTGCAAAGAACCTTGTAACCGGTGTTTATAATTCGCTCTATCTTGGAGGTTTTGGAATTACAACAGTGGGCTTTCAATACTTTGTTGCGGTGGACGAAGCTTCAGATGACGCGGACCCCGGTAGTGTGCCTGGCGATAACTCTAGTGGAGAAAAAATAGATACGTTTAACATAAGTCCTAATATTTTCTTTTTCGACAATTTCTGGAAAGGGTATTATACAGGGATCAACGAGGCGAACAAAGCCATAGACATTCTTGATAAAGCCACTTTTGATCCTGCTACCGTTTCCCGTTACAAGGGAGAGGTAAGCTTCCTCCGGGGTATGTATTATTTTAATTTGGTAAGATTATTTGGGGGCGTACCAAAAATAATCACAGTGCCCGGGGTTGCAGATTTTAATTCAGATTTGCTAATAACGAGGGTGTCCAGCGGAGAAATTTATAATTTGGTAATAAGTGATCTTCAATACGCCGTTGATAACCTGCCCTTAAAGGGCGACCCAAACACAGAGGTTGGCAGGGCAAATAGAGGCGCCGCAGAAGGCTTGCTTGCCAAGGTATATATGTACCAAAAGAATTGGCAAAAAGTGTATGACCTTACTACGGATGTTCTTAATTCCAACTTGTATTCTTTGGTAACTGATAAAGGAGATACGCTCACTGATTACAATGCAATTTTCAGGGAAAAGCCAACGGGTGGTGCTGGCGGCAATAACAATTCAGAATCTGTGTTTGAAGTTCAAACCGGCGTCAATGTAGGTGAAAATGCCGTAAGCCCTTTGTACAGCAATGGCCAGGGGCCGAGAGGTAAAGGCGGATGGAACGATCTCGGTTTCGGATGGAATAATCCTTCTGCTGATCTTGCAAATGCGTATGAAGCAGGCGATACACGCAAGGCAGGAACTATCATCACCATTAATCCTACAGTTAGCCCCGGTGGTCCCGGAAATGTTGGTACGGTTCTTTGGGATGGCTTTAGAATTCCTACACAGGATTCTGTAGCTAATCCCCGTTATAATTATAAAGGGTATGCAAGCGCTACTGCGGAGTCACCTCAAATATCTGGTAGTAAGGATACGAAGCCGAAAAATATAAGGCTGATGCGCTATGCTGAAATTTTATTAATGCATGCGGAAGCAGCAGTAACCCTGGGGAAACAAGCTGAAGCTCTCGATGACATTAACAAAGTAAGGAGCCGTGCCGGCCTCGCTTCTCTAATCACTGTTACTATTGATGATGTTTGGAAGGAAAGGCGTGTTGAACTTGCAATGGAACAGGATAGATTTTTCGATCTTGTTAGGCAAGGAAGAGCGGGCCAGGTTTTAAGAGCAGCAGGTAAGCCTTTTGTGGATGGAAAGAATGAAGTCTTTCCAATCCCTCAGGCAGAAATTGACCTGAGTGGTGGCAAGCTTACTCAAAACCCAGGTTACTAATATTGGAATAATTTTTAAAATTTTTATAATGAGAAAGTACAATTTTTTATTAGGCAGTATACTGATGTTGGCAATGGCCTTTTCAGCATGTACCAAGGCAGATTATGGTGATGATGTAACAAAAGGAGACCCGCCACCGGTACCAGGCGGCTATGTAAATTCCAGTGAAGTTGCAGCAGATAATTTGCTTGCCTACTGGAATTTTGATGATAATAAATCAGAAACAAAATCAAATACAACGCCGCTAGTTGACAGTAATTCTTCTTATATTAAAGGAATAAAGGGGAATGCGTTGCACCTGAATATGGGTTACTTATTATACCCAACCATTGCAGCACTCAGCAATGCTAATGCCGTGTCCAGTGTATCCGTAAGTTTGTGGATGAACACTTCTAATAACGGCTCTTATTTTACCGAACTCTTTACTTTGGCAAGAGACACAAGTAAAGAGGTAGATTGGTTATCTGTTATTAATATGGGTATTGAAACCGGGCATCCTGCCTCAGATCAAAAGCTTGCATTGCATACGTGGATCGGTTCCTTCGCCTCCGGCTCAAGAAGTGGTGGTGACAACATCAATGACTATGGAAATGTGGGTGTTGATTACCAAACGTTGAATGGCGCCGGAAAATGGGTTCATTATGTAATGCGCTATGATGGTACTACAGAAGATATTGACTTGTTTGCAAATAATATAAGAGTGTCTAATAATAATTTTCGCCATAGGGGCGGTTTAGGGCCATTAGTTTCTCCTACGCCTACCCAGGTTTTATTTGGAGCTTTTTCTAACAGCTCAACGCATTTCCCGCTTTCAGGTACTTTAGGTTTTCATGGTTTTCTTAATGGTTCGATAGATGAGGTGAGGGTTTATAACAAGGCGCTAAGCGATGTTGAAATCAGTGCGCTGTTCAAACTGGAAAGCCAGGGAAGATAATATTAATTGCGATTTCTTTTAGGCTGCTATATGCGGCCTTTTTTATATACCATAACATGAAAAACTAAATTGACATTAAAGTCCCCACTAATAATGCCAATTTTCTTCATTTTTTTTATGTAATAAACCCAAAAAAGTCATTAGGATTTCGCAGTTACAGGTAATTCAAAAGTTTTATTGCAATTCCATAAACCTGTAAACCATTCTCTTCGTTTCATTGTGAGCGAGAGTTTGAGTATTTTTTGGTTGCCATTTTTTATCATATA
>JBBSBD010000193.1:0-12086 GCA_038251675.1 Chitinophagales bacterium
TGAAAAAAGGGCAAAGAAAAAATAAAAGGGGCATCAAAAACCCGAAAGCGTAAACAGGAAAAAAAATCTTAAATCAAATTGCATCAAAAATTAACTAACAGAAAAACGGTTGTCAAAAAATCGGATTATTAGAGATGCCCTATAGTAAAATGACTTTTTTTTATTGCACGAAATAAGTAGCCCGATTACACGAATTACGCTGGACTCAATTCGTGTAATTCGAAAGAATTCGTGTAATAAAAAAAGTACAACATTTCATTACTAACTTAACAATAGTTATGATTCGTGTGTTTATAGTTGATGACCACCCGGTAGTTATTAAAGGTATTCATTCACTACTCCAAAATGAAAGAGATATCGAATGGGCAGGCCATGCTATGAATGCTTCGTCATGTCTTGGATATTTTGTAAATAATACCGCTGATGTTATTCTAATGGACATTAGTATGCCGGGCACTGATGGTATTGAGTTGTGTAAAATAATGAATGAAAAGTATCCGGGTATTTTTATTCTTGGCCTTAGCACTTTCAACCAGGGATTGTATATTAAAAAAATGATGGAGAATGGAGCATCGGGTTACGTACTAAAGAATTCAGCGAAAGAAGAGCTGCTTAAAGCAATACATACTGTAAACAATAGAGGTATTTTTTTTAGTGGTGAAGCAGGAGAAGCACTAATGGAATACCAGAAATCTTCAAAAGCACATCCTGAATTATCTCCACGTGAAAAAGAAATTTTGGAATTAATTGCAGAAGGGATATACCAATCCCCAGATTGCAGAAAAAATATTCTTAAGCCCATTCACGGTAGATAGCCACCGGAAAAACCTTCTTGCTAAATTAGGAGTGAAAAATACCGCAAGCCTTATACGGCTTGCTGTAGAGAGGAAGCTTATTTAAAATTGGTTAGGATTTGTGAATTTTTTTGAAGATAAAAATTCCCATTTAAAGAGTTACCCCTCAATTAAAATGCAGATTATATTATAGGTTCGGTGGACATAGTGTGATTAAATTTATTAGCTCGTTTTTTTATAATTCAACACAGCCCATGTATTCAATACAATTGCAAACGCACTTATAATGAGCAATTGATATTGGATATCTGCAAAACCACTTCCTTTTAAAATTACCATTCGCATTACATCTATCAGGTAACTAACGGGATTAAATTTTGTCACCACTTGTGCCCATTCGGGCATACTTTCAATTGGCGTGAAAAGGCCACCCATCAGAATAAAAATCATCATAAAGAAAAACATGATGAACATAGCTTGTTGTTGCGAATCACAGTAGGTTGATATCAATAAACCAAAGCCAAGAATTGCCAGCAGGTATATTGTTATGAAGCTATACAATACCACAAAACTTCCTAATGGCACAATGCCGTAAACAAACCACGAGACAATTAAGCCCAGTGTAAATACAACATTGCCTAATACCCAGAAGGGAATTAATTTGCCAAGAATAAAATGATACTTTTTTATGGGTGTAACATTGATCTGCTCAATAGTTCCAACTTCTTTTTCTTTTACAATATTGAGTGCAGAAAGAAAACCGCCAATCATAGTAACTAAAATTGCCAGTATACCCGGCACCATGAATACCCGGTAGTTTAATAGTGGATTGAACCAATTGGAAGACGCAATATCAATCACCGGCGCATCATTCAACTTTGCAGGCTGTATCCATTGTAGCCGGACGTCATTATTGTAATCCCTGATTAAATTTCCAAGATAAGCGCCACCAAGATTTGCCTTCACGCCATTTATGGCGTTGACTGCTATAAATAATTTCTGTTCATTTTCACGCACAAGATTTTTTTCAAAGCCTGCTGGTATTTCCAATATAAGATCGGCTTTGTCTTTTTCAATTAATTGAAAGGCATTTTTAAATCCGGCATTATAACCCACAAGGTTAAAATATTTTGAGGCTGAAATTTTTGAAATAAGTTTTTGTGAATAAGAGGAATGATCATGATCCACTATCGAGATATTTATATTCTTCACTTCATAGTCCGCAGCGAGAGGAAGAATCAGCAATTGAACAACCGGCATCACAATGATCAAAGCAATGATTGCTTTGTTCCTGAATATTTGCCGAAATTCTTTTTGTAACAAAAATTTTACTGTTCGCACGACAATTTTAGTTGAGAGTTGAGAGTTGAAAATTGAAAGTGATGAAAGATTTTATTTTGCACATTGCTTAAGATTATTTGAAGTTTTTATAAATTATGTTTTCACTCTCCACTTTCCACTCTGCATTTTCAACTATCACGCCAGCCGTATTTTAAAACTTCTTAGACTAACAACTAAAAAGAATAAAGTGATTCCAAAAAGAATTAAAGTTTCTTTCCATATTGCAGAGAACCCAAGCCCTTTAATCATAATAGACTTTACGATTATGTAATACCATTTTGCCGGAATTGCGTTTGAGATAACCTGCAATGGCCATGGCATATTTTCAATTGGAAACATAAAGCCGCTGAATAAGATCGTTGGCAACAGCATTCCCATTAATGAAATGAGCATTGCTATCTGCTGTGAATTTGTTTTTATTGAAATCAATATTCCTAAGGAAAGGCAGGTAATTATAAATAAAGTGCTTTCTGCAAAAAGTAAGATCACGCTGCCATTGACCGGTAGATTTAGCACGAAGACACTCAACAAAACAATGGTGGTAACATTTATAAGCGACAATAAAAGATAAGGCACAGCTTTGGAAAATATTACCAGCAGTGGCTTGAAAGGAGAAACTAATAATATTTCCATGGTGCCGGTTTCTTTTTCTTTTACAATGGAGATTGCCGTCATCATTACACACACGAGCATTAAAACCAATGCCATTACTCCCGGAACAAAATTCGGAGCTCCTTTTAATTGTGGATTATATAAAAATTTTGTTTGTGGAACTATGCGAAAGGGAATTGCAAGTGTTTTGTGCTGTTCTTCTCCATAATCCCGTAAAATAGATGTTACATAATTCGTGAGTGTATTTGCAGTATTTGGATCGGATGCATCCGCGATTACCTGCACCTGTGATTTATTTGTATGCAGCAATTCTTCATTAAAATTTTCAGGGAAAACAACGGCCATTTTTATTTTCCCCTTTTTAAATGCTGCTTCCATTTGTTTATGGTCTATTATAGCTTTCTCGACTTCAAAGTAACGGCTGGCATTTATTTTATTTATGATCTGTTGTGAAGCGATATCCTTTGCATAATCGACAATAATTATTTTTGAGTTCTTCACTTCGTTGGTAAGTGCAAAACCAAAAATTAAAATCTGAACAACCGGAAGCCCGAACAGGATGAGTAAAGTTTTTCTGTCCCGTAATACATGCCTGAATTCTTTCCTTAAAAAAGCAATGAATTGAGAACGAGGTTTTGTAGCATGCGATTGGGAAATCTTTTCCATCTCTTTTATCATTAAATTTTAATTATCACTTCTCTTTGCAACTCTCGCCAGGTGTAAAAAAACTTCATCCATTGATTTTGCTTTAAACTGCTTTTTTAAATTTTCCGGTGTGTCTAATGCTTCTATTTTTCCATCAACCATAATCGAAATTCTTTTACAGTATTCGGCTTCATCCATGTAATGTGTAGTTACAAAAATGGTTGTGCCTTTATCAGCAGCTTCATAAATTAAATCCCAAAATTGCCGGCGGGTAACGGGATCAACACCGCCGGTTGGCTCATCAAGGAATACAATTTTCGGCTGATGAATTACGGCAACTGAAAAAGACAATTTTTGTTTCCATCCCAAAGGAAGATCGGCAACCAATTTTTTTGTTTCGTTTTGCAAGCCTAATTGAGAAATCAACTCTTCACTTTTATTTTTTAATTGCTTATCTGATAATCCATAAATGCCGCCGAAAAAGCGAATATTTTCCATAACAGTAAGGTCCTCGTATAGAGAGAACTTTTGGCTCATGTAGCCAATATTCTTTTTTATTTGTTCTGTTTGTTTATATACATCAAAACCCGCAATGGTGGCATTTCCTGATGATGGTTTCGACAGGCCGCAAAGCATGCGCATAGCTGTTGTTTTACCGGCGCCGTTTGCTCCGAGAAAGCCAAAAATTTCTCCTTTCTCCACTTCAAAAGAAAGCGAATCGGCGGCAACAAAATCTCCGAATTTTTTTGTGAGTTTATCTGTTTTTATCACGGATTCTTCCATCAGTTCTTCAATAATTTTATAAATGAATCTTCGATAGTTATCTCTGCCGGCTTAATCTCAACATCATGTAAACCTTCTTTTTTCAAGTAATTTTTTATTTCATTTTCATCAAAAAAATTATCCTTAAAAGATGCATGCGCATATTCACCGAACGCATAGCTTTCTAAAGTCTTGTCATAGTTTTTCAAGTCTTTAAGTAAAGAATACATGTCTGATGCTTTTATAGCAAATAATTTTTCCGGGTAAGACTTTACAATATTTGCAGGTGTGTCAATAGATAATATTTTCCCGTTTTGCATTAGCGCCACCCTGTCGCAAAGTTTCGCTTCGTCCATGTATGGCGTGGAAACAAGGATAGTTATGTTCTGCTCTTTTAATCTTTTGAGCATTTCCCAAAATTCTTTCCGCGAAACAGGATCAACTCCGGTTGTGGGCTCATCAAGAAAAAGTACAGTAGGCTTATGAATCAAGGCACAGCACAAAGCTAATTTTTGCTTCATGCCACCTGATAATTTACCGGCCCTCCGATTTTTAAAAGGCTCGATCTGCACATAAATTTCTTTGATCAGGTGATAATTTTCTTCGATTGTAGTATGAAATATCGTGGCAAAAAATTTCAGGTTCTCTTCCACTGTAAGATCCTGGTACAATGAAAATTTGCCCGGCATGTATCCAACCCGGTTCCTTATTTGTTTATAATCTTTTATAACATCAAAACCATCTACTATCGCACTTCCTTTATCTGGTAATAAGAGTGTAGTCAGTATTCGGAAGATGCTGGTTTTTCCTGCACCATCAGGGCCGATCAGGCCAAATAATTCACCTTTGTTCACGGAAAATGTTATGTTATCCACAGCAACTATTTTTTCCTTTCCGTAAACCTTAGTAAGGTTTTTTATATCAATTGAAAATTGAGCATTGGACGATGACCGTTCGTCAACAGGATTGCTTTTAAATTCAATATTTTTCTTTGAATTCTCCATTAATTTATTTGTGGGTATTGGCTTAAAACTTTACTTCACCATACATTCCTATTTTTAAGAAACCATCATTTTTTACCCTGATCTTAATAGCATACACAAGGTTTGCCCGCTCGTCTTTTGTTTGTATTGTCTTGGGTGTAAATTCTGCTTTATCGCTTATCCATTCGATGGTGCCTGTATATTGCTTGTATTTACCGGTGCCATCATCTACTAATACTTTTATGGTTTGATTGAGCTTGATACTCGCAAATTGGTCACCGGTAACATAGGCACGTAAAATGATCGTTGATAAATCTGCGATCTTGTACAGTGGTTTACCAGGCGCTGTCACTTCATATTCTTCTGCGTATTTGGTAAGCACAACTCCTGCCACAGGATTTATAATTTTTGTTTTATCCTCCTGGTATTGCAATTGCTCTGCACGTTTTTGCAACGGATCACCTTCGCTCAGGATGCTGCGATTTTGTGTTGAAACATTATTTTCCTGCACATTTATTTGTTGTTGTGTTACCGCAATCTGTTTTTGAATTACATCAATCTCAGCATTCATATCGTCAAGTTGCTTGGGAGTTGCTGCATCGGCTTTTAGCAGATTTTCTACGCGTTTTTGTTCATGCCGCAGGTTTTGTAATTGTGATCTTTGAACTGATAATTGCGACTTTAATAATTTTACTTGGGGCCCCACATCGAATGTTTTTTTCTGTAATGCCTTGATTGATGAGGTTACCTGTTCTTTTTGCAAAGCAATGTTTACGGGATCAATATATCCTACCATAGAATCTTTAGAAAGATGCTGTCCTTCTTCAACATTAAACTGAAGAATCTTTCCGTTGGCTTCGGCCGAAACTATTGTTTCAACCGCCTCAAATGTTCCTGATGCATCAAAATCATTTTTATTGTTTTTGCAGGAAGCAAAAAATATAAACGTACAAATGATTGCTATTTTTTTCATGGCTTAATGATTTTATTTTTAATTGCCTGTCGTTACCTGTTGATTGTATTCGGCCAGTAACAATTGTATTTCGTGTAAACTTTTATTTTGCCTTGCCATATCTTCAGCATCTACTTCCCGAACGTAATCGTTGCTGGTTATTACCCCGTTTTCTAATTGTCCCAGTGCTGTATTTTTTACATTTGTCCGTAATAGGATTATATCATTATCCGAATGAAGGAGCGCTTTCAACTTACTTATTTCTTCTGTTTCCTGGTTAAGAGAAAGATTAGTATTGAATAAAAAAGTCTCTTTTTGTATGTCTATGTTTTTATAGTTATTTTCCAATAATGCTTTATCGTTTTTAGCATTGTATAAGCCGCTTAAAGACCAGTTGAGCCTGATCCCCCCGATATAGTAGGGATCTAAGTTGTTACTTAAAAAGTTAAGCCCAGGTTTTCCTATTCCGCCCTGGAAAAACAAACCAAGCTTAGGACGGTTTTTTGCACTGATGATATTCTTTTGTGCATCGAATACTTTTTGCTGGGAATTAAAAAGTAAAAGTTCAGGCCTTTGAATTTCCTGTGAAATTGATTTCTCCTTAGGCCTTACTAATTTTACATTTTCATCAAGAGACTGATTAATAAATAAGCTCAGCATTTTCAAAAAGGCAACGCGGGAAGCTCGTAATTCTATTGCATGCTGATCTGCATTCAACAGCTCGGCTTTTAAAACATCTGCACTGCTTTTAAGCGCGGTGCCGTATTCAATAGCAGCTTTGGTTTTATTTAGACCAGCTTCAATATTTTTTTTGAGGAGGTCATTTTGTTGTAACTGCTCATTCACCAATAGGACTCCAAAAAAGAGTTGGTTGATGCGTTCTTTTAAAGCGTATAAATCAACTTCCAGTTTCTGTTCTTCAACGGCGCTATTTGCTTCCTGTAATTTTTTTTGCTCCTTCGCTAAGCCGCCATCGTAGATTGATTGTGTTACTTCTCCATACACTTTATATTGATCTTTACTTATTTCAGGAACATCCATCCCCGGTACTTTTATTGGAATTTTTGTAACGGCTGATTGATAGGTTGCTTGTCCCATAAAATTAATTTGTGGCAGAAGACCATTGGCAATATTTTGAATAGAAAATTCTTTACTTTTTGTAATTAATTCTCTTTGCTTTACAAGTGGATAATTTTGTTTAGCAAGCTGATAGCAGTCTTCGATAGTAACTGTATTTATGGCTTGCGCGGCTGATGTCGGGACATAAATAAATTCAGCCACAATTAAAAGAACGAGAAGTAATCTTTTCATTTTACTTTTTTTAAAAACATTTGCAAATAGACAAAAGCATAATTTATTTTTCAATTTTTAATCAGCGAAGCAGAAGATTTTCGCAGCGAAACGGAATGTTTGTCAAAAAGTTATTCAGACAAGGGTTAAATTACAGGTAGATTAACTTTACTAATTGCCATGACCTTTAGGTCGTGGTTTTTTTAAGCACTGGCATTGGCTTTAGCCAAAAAAATATTTTGAGGCACACAGTCAAAATCGATAGATTCTTAATAGTTTCATTTTGACCTTATGATTTTCCTGCAAAAGTCTTTCAAAAAAGCCAACTCACAGAAATACATTTTATTTTTTGGCTAAAACCTGAAATTTTGCCTTTCTCTCTACGGCCACAAGGTCATGGCAACTATTGGAAAATCTATAAAGATTCATGATGAAATGACAAATTTTATTCAAACCATTTTCTGAATTCAGGAGCCTTTTCTTTGCTCACTGTTAAATCATTTGTTTTAACTCCACGCATTTTTAATATTAATTTTCCTGTGTCGTGAGTGCGATAGTTTTCTATAAAAGGAAGATGTACGAGATGCTGCCGGTTTGCGCGAAAAAATTTAGAAGGGTCAACCAGGTCTTCCACTTCATCCAGCGAACGAAAATCTGTTATATAGCGCCTGTCATCCCGATCGGTCAAAAAAATAATTTCTTCTTTTGTGAATAATGCGGTTTCCTCAACAGGAACAAGAGTTACGGAGCGGCCAATATGTACTGCAAAACGTTCTTTATATTGTTTACTTTTTTTAAAGTCAAGAAATAGTTCTGTCATTTCTTCAATGTAAACAGCATTACTATACTTGGACTGGAGCAAATAAAATTTCTCAAAAGCAGCCTGTAAATCTATCTTATCAATTGGTTTTAATAGGTAATCGATACTGTTTACTTTAAAAGAACGGATGGCATATTCGTTATAGGCAGTCGTAAAAATAATTGGACAGCTTATGTTATTCTCAGAAAAAATATCAAAGCTTATTCCGTCTGCCAGTTGTATATCTGCCAGTATGAGATCGGGTTGAGCGTTATCTGCGAGCCATTTATTTGTTTGCTTTACACTTTGTAAAGGTCCTTCAATTTGAGCCGCGGGTTCCAATTGCTTTACAAGTTTTAGAAGGCTTTCAGCTACCAACAATTCATCCTCTATTATTAGTATTTTCATAGCAATGGTAAAATGATTGTAAAGCTTTCCATGGTTTCATCGATAGTAATTTTGTGTTCGCTTAAGAAAGCATAAAGATCTTTTAATTGTTGCAAACCTTGTTTGTTGGAAGTTTCAATTTGCCTGCGCAATTGTTTGTTATTTTTCACATACAGGTTTTCATCTTTGTCCCAAACAGCTATTTTCAAGGGAGCATCCGCTTCAAGAGAATTATGCTTGATGGCATTATCCATGAGCATTTGAAGCGTTACCATTACAATGCCTTTTTCTAAAGCCGATTTAGAAATGTTTATGCTTATTTCTAATACATTTTTATATCGCAATTCCAACAGCGAAATATAATGTTGGATAAAATCAATTTCGGTTTCAAGGCTTACCACTTCATTTTCTTTATGCTCAAGTACGTAGCGGTAAACCTTTGATAAGTGCCTCACGAAATCAGAAGCGAGTTCGGGATTTGTTTGTATCAACCCATCTAAAGATGTTAAGTTGTTGAAAAGAAAATGCGGGTTTACCTGGTTTTTCAAGTGATGGTATTGCATCATTGATTTATCCATTTTCAATTCCGCCGCCTGCACCTGCAATTTGGCTTTTTCACGCACAGACGCTTGCCATTGTTTGAAAAAATAAAATGCATCATAACCAATGTTCATGAACAAAATGAAAATAAAGATGAGCAATGAAATAATAGCAAGAAATTGTTCCGTGAGAAAATTTAGCCCAAATGGACGGTTACCCAAAAACAGAAAAATATAAATGGGAAAATCCAGTATGAGTGCGGTTGCTACCTGTATTAAAATGCGTTTAATGATATTTTTTTCAAAAGGAATTATTGTATCGAGGTATGTACTCAGGTTCTTAATCAGGAGCCAGATTAAGGAGAGATAAACGATCTGTAAAATAAGCACGAGGAAATGCATAGGCATGCTCCATTCCGTTATCATAAATATTCTGATAACGGTAACGACTATCGAAAAAAGTACGATCAGAAAATATGGTATGAATTTCCACCTGATATTATTTGCTGCTTCGACGGTCATTGTTTTAAAAGAGTATTTACCTTCCAAGTTAGTATCCTATTTGAGGTATTGCAAATGATTTACAAGGAAGCGGAAAATAAAAACAAGGAGCCGGCATAAAATAAATTTTTAAGCGTTGGTTGTATCATCAAAATAAAGTCAGCTAATTTTTAAATTTCTATTCATATCTTTTCAGAACTTTTTTTATAGTGTTATGAGAATCTTTTTTGCGATTGCAAATGCTTTTTTTATGCACTAAATATTTTTTAATTAAACATAATTAAACCATCATGTCAAAAAAATCAAGGGAAAACTCGAGGCGCTCGTTCATCTCTAATGTCACAAAGGGTGTAATCGGCGCATCAATGATTCCTTCTATTGTTACAGCAAGGGATAAAAAACGAAACTTCGAAGAACTAATAAGATCAGGTCAAAAGTTCGGGCCAAATGACCAGGTGCAAGTCGCATTGATAGGCGCGGGTGGAATGGGCAATGCAGATACAACTACCTGCCGTACTGTTCCGGGAGTAAAGTTGGTAGCGGTGTGCGATTTATATGATGGGCGCCTTGCGGCTGCTAAAAAAAGCTGGGGTAACGATCTGTTTACAACGCGTGATTACCGGGAAATTCTTGAAAGAAAAGATGTGGATGCTGTTATTATTGCAACACCTGATCATTGGCATAAAGATATTTCTGTGGCCGCCATGAATAAAGGGAAACATGTGTATTGTGAAAAACCAATGGTGCATGATATTACTGAGGGACAAGCAGTAATTGATGCACAGAAAAAAAATAAAGTTGTGTTCCAGGTAGGCAGCCAGGGCATGAGTTCGCTCGGAAATGAAAAAGCCAAACAGTTATTGAAAGACGGAGCCATTGGAACTTTAAATTATGCAGAAGCTTTTTATGCACGGATGTCACCTGAGGGCGCCTGGCAATATCATATTCCCGAGGATGCCTCACCTGCTACTGTAGGCTGGGACGCATACATTGCTAACACGACTAAAAGACCTTTTGATAAATTAAGATTTTTCCGCTGGAGAAATTATCGCGATTATGGAACGGGAGTATCAGGCGATCTCTTTGTTCATGTATTTTCCAGCCTTCATTTTATTACCGGTTCTATCGGCCCAAATAAAGTTATGGCAACCGGAGGCCTTCGATACTGGAAGGATGGAAGAGAAGTTCCTGATATCATGCTGGGGACGTTCGATTATCCGGATACAAAAGTTCACCCTGCGTTCAATCTTTCTTTGCGTGTAAATTTTGTGGATGGCACCGGTGGAACCAATTACCTGCGCATGGTAGGTAGCGAAGGTTCTATGACAGTAGAGTGGGATAAAGTAACACTATATAAAAACAAAAATATTATCGACGAAAATGATCCTTTAAACAAGACAAAGAATGTGAACTCGGGCCAGGAATATGTGTACAACCGTAAATCAATGCTGCCGCCCGAAGAAATGATTTACACAGCCGAGGAAGGATATAAGGGTGCGCATTTTGATCATCATTACAATTGGATCAATGCTATAAGAACTAAAGGAGAAGTGATTGAAAATCCGTTATTCGGATATCGGGCCGCTGCACCTGCATTGCTTTGTAACGACAGTTATTTCAGTAATAAGATAATAGGATGGGATCCCGAAAATTTAAAAGTAATCACCACATAAATAGAGAGAGATGAAAAAAAATCTGTTGCTGTGCGTTATGATAACAGCAATTTTAATTTCCTGTTCGTCTTCCAAAGGTTCCGGCGATAACACGCTTTCAAAAGAAGAAAAGGAGCAAGGTTATAAATTATTATTTGATGGCAAGGATATGGATGGATGGCGTACCTACCAAAATAAATCTTCTGAATCATGGCTTGTTGATAGCGGCACTTTACATTGTAAAGGAAGCGATGCAAATTATGGTGCGATCACCGCTGACCTTATGACAAAAGACCAGTATAAAAATTTTGATCTTAGTGTTGATTATAAAATTTCTCCAAAAGGAAATAGTGGTATATTATACCTGGTTACCGAGGATAGCGCTTCCTCTTATTTAAGCGGTCCCGAATACCAGATTATAGATGATATAAATTTTCCAGAAAAGTTAGAGGCCTGGCAACATACTGCAGCTAACTATGCCATGAATCCTGCGCCCGATGCAAATCCCAATCCTGCGGGGGAATGGAACCACGCAAGGATTGTAAAAAATGGTAACCATGTTGAGCATTGGCTTAATGGAAACAAAGTGGTAGAATATGAGCTACATAGTGATGATTGGAATAAAAATAAAATGGCTGAAAAATTTAAAGATGTCGCTTCGTATGGCGCGGCAGAAAAAGGATACATCACTTTTCAAAATCACGGCAGCGAGGCTTGGTTTAAAAATATTAAGATTAAAGAGCTTTAATATTTATTCACAGAAAACGGCAGTAGAAAATTTATTTGGCCTTTACCAGCAATGCATAAATTACATAAAGCCAACCCAGAA
>JBBSBD010000194.1:0-12076 GCA_038251675.1 Chitinophagales bacterium
CCCAGGTCAAATATGGCTCTTGTGGGATTATATAAAATAAAAAATTCTGCAATTCTTTTTAAATGTTTAGATAAAATTATTACCAATAACATTAAAACACACAATGAATTTAATCTTACCGATGCACTTGAGTGCATGATAGAGGGCGGTGAAAAATTTGAAACATTTAAAGTTGAAAACTGGTTTGATTGTGGCAAAAAGGAAACCTTATTGCAATCAAATGCGATCCTTTTACAAAAGTTTGGTGGGATCATTGCAGAGTCAAACAAGTTTGAGAATACCATTTTCATTCCTCCTGTAAGTATAGCGGAAGGATGCGATATCAGGAACTCCATTATAGGACCACATGTTGCCATGGGAGAAAATACCATTGTAAATTATTCTATTGTAAAAGCTTCCATCATTGGGTCTTTTTCTAAATTGTACGACGTAGTACTTGATGATTCGCTTATAGGAAGCGATACCGAGATAAGAGGCGAAACCCGCTCTCTTAACATAGGAGACAATACCGAAATAGATCTTGGATATTAATTAGCTGATTGCCTAATCATCAAATCAGTCATGATGTTCTCTAACCGCATAACTTCACTGTTACATATCGATTTTCCAATTATCCAGGCAGGAATGGTATGGGCAAGCGGCTGGCGTTTGGCCAGTGCAGTGAGCAATGCCGGTGCCTTTGGCGTTATTGGAGCAGGCAGTATGTATCCTGAAATACTTAACGAGCATATACTTAAATGCAAGGCTGCCACGAATAAACCTTTTGGAGTAAATCTTCCGCTTCTCTACCCGGAAATTGACAGGCACATCGATATAATTATCAAACACAAGGTACCCGTTGTAATTACCTCGGCGGGAAATCCATCGAAGTTTACCACGCTTCTTAAGGATCATGGAACTACTGTTATGCACGTAGTTAGCAGCAGCCGCTTTGCAAAAAAAGCAGAGATAGCGGGTTGCGACGCCGTAATAGCAGAGGGTTTTGAAGCAGGCGGGCATAACGGAAGAGAGGAAACCACCACTATGATATTAGTACCCATGGTTGCCGATGCTGTAACCATACCGGTTATTGCGGCAGGTGGAATTGCGACAGGACGTCAAATGCTTGCGGCAATGGTTTTAGGCGCGGAAGGCGTACAATTAGGAAGCCGTTTCGTTGCCTCGGAAGAAGCGTCCTCGCATGAAAATTTTAAACAGGAAGTGCTAAAGGCAACAGAAGGAGATACTGCTCTTACTTTAAAAGAACTCACGCCTGTGAGAATGCTTAAAAATAATTTTTATGCACAAATAAAATCATCGTACGAACACAATGCCCCGAAATCAGCGTTGGAAGAATTGCTAGGAAAAGGCAGGGCGAAAAAAGGAATGTTCGA
Organism: Chitinophagales bacterium; assembly: GCA_038251675.1. GTDB lineage: Bacteria > Bacteroidota > Bacteroidia > Chitinophagales > Chitinophagaceae > Ginsengibacter. The sequence goes on from JBBSBD010000194.1 coordinate 1,374, forward strand.
AGGGAACATCGGCGAAGGCGAACTTGAAATAGGACAGGTGAGTGCATTAATAAATGAAATAAAACCCGCCGCTGAAATCGTGCAGGAGATTTGGCTGCAATTCAATGAGGCACTGAACATGCCCGTAAAATAAAATCCTATATTTGCGCGTTAATACACAATATCTTACAACAACCCCTTACATAATGTGTTTTCCCCAGGAAAAGATTACCCTAAAAACGATCTTTTTACTTTTATTTTTTTCAGCCCTTTTTTGTGCTTCAGGCGCTTTCGCGCAGGTACCTGTCGAAGATTTACCTATCGACCCGAATTCGCTAAAAAATGCCTCGCCTTCTGATCTTCAAAATTTCCTAAGAGACAATAACAGCCCGGAAAAAAAAGCAGGTGATGATATTCATAAGAACCTTGAAGACCTGAAAAATAAGAATGTAATTGTAAAAGACAGTACTCAAAAGGACGACTTTAAAAGAAAATTTTCTTCTCCGGAAGCGGTGTATGGCAGGGATCTTTTTCAGCAAAAGCAAATACTCGAACTTTCGGAACTTTCCACGCCGCCTTTAGATTACCCTATCGGCGTGGGTGATGTAATTGTGGTTTCTCTTTGGGGCGGCGCTGATTTTGAACAGAGCTATGTAGTAGCCCGCGACGGAACTATTTTTCCATCAGGTCTCGGGAAAATAACGGTACAGGGCTTAACGTTTCAAAATGCAAGGGCAATTATTAATGCCCGTTTTGGAAAAGTAATCCCTCCATCAACAAGTGTTTCGGTTACGCTGGGGCAGCCAAGAACAATTGTAGTGCAGGCTTCGGGGGAAGTTTCGGAACCAGGACCGCTTGTAGTTTCTGCATTTACAAATGCATTAAATGTTGTGGCTTTGGCCGGAGGAGTAACCGATTTTGGCAACCTTCGTAATATTCTTATTTCCCGCAACGGTCGCATCATCGATTCAATCGACGTTTATAAATACCTCACCACTGGAGACTTTGGTAAGCATCTTTACCTGGAGAATAACGACTTTGTGATTGTTCCATTCCTAGATAAGAAAGTTTTGGCGTCCGGACAGTTTAGAAGGCCCATGTATTACCAGTTGAAAAAGGACGAAGGCATGCTTGACCTTCTAAAATTCACGGGTGGCTTTACAGCGGATGCTTATGCCTCCGGGGGAGTAATTGTGAGAAATGTAAATGAAAAGCAAACCATAAAGAACGTAAATTTTAAAGCCATAGGTTTAAAGGCGAGCGGTCTTATAACTGATGAGCCTTTGTACGACGGAGATGTTGTAGTCGTAAATCCCATAAATGCAGGCCTGGATAATAAAGTAATCGTGAAGGGTGAAGTTTCTTATCCCAACGTATACGAGATACGCAAAGGCGACCGTTTGTTTGATGTGATAAACAGGGCCGGGGGGATCACGCCAAATTCATACCTGGAGCGGGCTTATGTTTATAAGGGAGCCGGTGATTCTACTAATTTAAAATCAGATAAAATAGATGTAAGCCTTGAAGATTTAAATAAAAATGTAAATAGCTCTTACAATATTCCCATTGAGCCTAATGACGTTATTGAAGTCTTTAACAGGAACCAGTTTAGCGACAGGCAATTTGTATCTATAGAAGGAGAAGTAAGGAAGCCCGGAAAAATTCAAAAATTTGGCGGAATGACGCTGAAAGATCTTATCTATTTCGCAAATGGGATTAAGCCTTCTGCAGAATTTGGAAGAATAGAAGTGTCCAGCATCGTGGATGTTGATTCAGCCCAAAAAGGTTTAAAACCTACTAAAACAGTAATAAATACCTATTCGATTCTACCAAACCTTGAGTTAGATTCCATCACAGAAAACATCAGGCTAAGACCATACGACCAGGTTTTTGTGAGGAAAAATCCCACCTTTAATTTACAGCAAAACATACAGATTGAGGGTGAAGTGGTTTACCAGGGAACTTATTCCAGGATAAAAAAAGATGAACGCTTGTCATCATTTATAGAAAGGGCAGGAGGCATTACTGAAAATTCCGACCCATCCGGTGCCGTGCTATATAGGGTACGCGATACTCTTACAAGAGAAAATCCTGTTCTGAAAATAAATCGTACAAAATATGTGAAGGATCCCGACGGTAAAATAATTGATAGCGTTCTGTTTGACCCCTCAGAGCCCATAAGCATTGACCTTGCAAAGGCATTGAAAAATAAAAATTCCAAATATGATATGGTGCTCCAGGAGGGAGACCTAATTTACGTTCCCGCAGTAAATCCTGTTGTTACAGTAAAAGGTGACGTGCAAACGCCCTTATTAAAAATATTTTTTGATGAAGAGCACACGAAGCTAAATTATTATATAGATAAAGCAGGAGGATTTGGCGAAAGACCCTGGCGCAAAAGAATATATGTTACCTATGCAAACGGCAGAAGTGAACGTACACACAATTTTGGTTTCTTCCATTTTTATCCAAAGGTAAAGAGAGGTAGTGTGGTGGTGGTGCCTTCAAAGCCGGCAGGAAAAAATTTGGGTAGTTTTGTTGGTCAGCTATTCGTATCATCCGTTCCTATAGCAATAGCCTTTTTACTTACACGATTATAACCTTAATTATGAGTACGCAGGAACTAACCACCGCTATATTTGAGAGATTAAGAAAATTCAGAATTATAATAATAATTGCTGCTATTGCTGCTTCATCTGCATTTATTGTAAATGCATTGAAAACGCCGGTAACCTATACTTCCAAATCTTCTGTTTTCCCACTATCAAGTTCTAATGATAATAGTACCTCCTCCTCTGCGCTTAGTGCTTTATTGGGCACAGACGGGACAAAGAGCTTTAGCGATGATGCATCCGTAAACATTATTGAACTGGCACAAAGCCGCACTACGAGAGAAGAAGTAGCTGCCATTCGTGATTCTGCGAACGGAAACAAAACCATCGCCGAATTACTTATAGACGATATAAATGATCATAGAAGCTGGCTCGAAGAAAAACTGGTAAAGCCCACCGATACGAGTGTGCTTATCACCTGGGCGGGAGATATATTAAGAGACGGTTTGAGTGCAACTATCAATAAAAACAATACACTTGTTCTTACTTACACCGGCCGCAGCCCTAAGCTCGTAAAAATAATAAGCTACGGATTCATAAATAAGATATCACTTTTTTACATTGATCTTAAGAAGGAAAAAGCTGATCGCGATTTTCAATTTGCAACAAGCAAGGTGGACTCACTCCGGTCAATAATGAATGTAAAAGATCAAAGCCTGATCGCAATGGACAAAAGAACTTTATTTACCAATACAAATAAACTTGAATATCGAGTGCCCACTGAAAATTTGATTGCGGATAAGCAAATGATCCGGCAGCAATATGCACAGGCTGTAGCTAATCAACAAAATGCTGCTTATAAATTACAAAAAGCAACGCCTCTAATAAAAGTCCTTGATAAGCCAGAACCACCTTATGATGTAAAAAATAAATCTGCCTCTCTTTATGGAATCATCGGCTTTATCGGCGGAGCTATTCTTATAAGCGGGTTGTTGGTTTTGGGCCTTATTTTTAAATACATCAAAGCGGAAATTAATAAATCACTTTTTGGCCATGCCAATCCAAAGAATACTTCCAGAACTGCCTCAGCTTTATGATTTCCTAAACAGCCATCTTCCCATTTCTCTAAAGGTTACTTTTTTGCCATAAAGCAAAATGCCGGTCCTATATATTTTCGCTGCAAGCATCGTAGTAAGTATAAAGCCCGCAATAAGAGATAGCATTGAAACTGCTATTTGCCAGGCAGGAACACTTCCCGAGGGAATCCTTGCCATCATTACTATGGGCGATGAAAACGGTATCATACTTCCCCAAACCGATATAGGCGCATCCGGTTTTCCAACAGCTGTTGACATGATAATGAAGGATAAAATAATTGGCATTGTGATAGGCAACATCAATGATTGCGCCTCTTGTGGATCTTCGTTTACTACACTTCCTACTGCGGCAAATAAAGAAGCGTAAAAAAGATAGCCTCCTAAAAAGTAAAATAAAAAGCACGGAATTATTAGCGACCAGTTTGCACTAAGCACGGTATTTTTTGCATTGATAAAACCCATTGCTGCAGAGTTATTTGCCGCTGCTCCCATCGATGAATTTACCGCCTGTGCCTGGTGTAAAGTTTCAGAAGAAATAAAGGAAGTAGATATAGCGGACAATGCTATAATAAGCACGATCCAGATAAGCAGTTGCGTAAGGCCGACTGCGGCGATGCCTAAGATTTTGCCCATCATCAGTTGAAATGGCCTTACAGAACTAATGATGACTTCTGCAATCCTGTTCATCTTTTCCTCCATAACACCCCGCATTACGGCCGCTCCGTAAATAAACAGCGTTAAATAAATTAATATGCCGCTTCCATAACCAATACCATAAGAAAGCCCCGAATTAGATTGAGCAGTTTTATTACCCTGCTTTATTACCGGGCTAAATTTGTACATGTTTTCTTCATCAATGCCGTTTATTGAATCGAGCACTTTCCTGTCAATATTGTTTTGCAGAAAGGCCTTATTGCGAATGGCATTGTTAAGTTGATCTTTTACTTTCGCTTCTGCATCAATTCCTAATTGTTTTTCAGAAACAAGTGAAATTGAATCACGCTTCGATTCAAAATCTTTTGGAATATTCAAGTAGGCTGTGTAACCCTTTTCTTTAAAATTATTACTGTTTACATCCGAGGGAAACTCGTATGTAATAACCTTATCACTTTGAAAACTACTTTTGAACATTCCATTGTCATCAACTACGGCAATCTTTTGCTTATCGACACTCTTAATGGAAAAATAAGCAGACGCAAAAATGAAACCTATAAAAAATAACGGAAGCAAAATAGTGGAGAGGATAAATGTTTTATTTCTTACTCTCGTTAAATATTCTCTTTTAATGACCAGCCAGATTTTATTCATTTTCTCTATTGATTATTGTAAATATTCTATTGATTTTATTTATTTGCCCAAAATTTTTTCGATCAAACTTTTTCAAATTGTCTTGCCAGTTTGGTGTCCTCTACTTTTTTAATAAAAATGTCATTAAGGCTTGGCAATATTTCATTGAATGAAATGATACTTGCACGATGATCTAAAAATTCTTTAAGCACAACAGCAGGGTTGTAACCTTCATTGATCTTCACGGTAAGAGAATTATCTTTTGTATTTACAATTTGAAATGCGTTGTTTTCAAAAGGTTCCGGCAACTGTTCAAAGCCTACCTTAAAAATATTTTCTTTACAATCCTGTTTTACCTGTTTTACACTTCCTTCGAGGATTTTTGTGCCTTTATTTACAAGTATAATTTCGTCGCATATTTCCTCTACCTGCTCCATTCTGTGTGTGCTGAAAATTATGGTCGTTCCTTTTTGTGCAAGTTTATAAATCTCATCCTTTATGAGATTACTGTTTACCGGATCAAGACCACTGAAAGGCTCGTCAAGTATAAGAAGACGAGGTTCATGCAGCACGGTCGTAACAAACTGGAGTTTTTGGCTCATTCCCTTACTAAGATCATCTACTTTTTTGTTCCACCAGCTTTCCATTTCAAATTTTACAAACCATTCTTTAATTTTTTTCATTGCATCCTGCCGGTTCAGTCCTTTAAGCATAGCGAGGTACAAAGCCTGTTCCCCAATCTTCATTTTTTTATACAACCCTCTTTCTTCCGGCATATACCCGATCTTTGAAATATCTCTTAGCGGGTCAAACTTTCTGCCGTCAAAAATAATACTGCCACTATCGGGATAAAATATTCCGGTTATCATGCGCAGTAGAGTTGTCTTACCTGCTCCGTTTGGCCCAAGCAATCCAAAAATGGTTCTCTCCGGTATTACAAAACTTATATCATCAACTGCCTTTTGCGTAGCATAATACTTTTTAAGATTGTGTAATTCTAAAATATTCATGAGAGGCTTTTAGTTTTAATATTTATAGTCGTTACCATAAGATGAGTGCAGCGAAGGTATAGCAGAGTGGTAAATGTAAAAAGAAGCTTCTATTAATTGGTAGAAATTTTATGAATGGCAATTAAATTGCCGTATGCGATGTTTGATCTGCAAAGGACATATATAGGGGTATCTGTTAGCAGGATAAGAAGTTTTCACGGGCGGTAGAAACTATAAATTTTCAAATTAACAAAGAAATGTTATACGAGAGCAATTGCTTTAGCAACCCGTTCTCCATCCATAGCAGCACTTACGATACCTCCAGCATAACCTGCTCCTTCTCCACAGGGATATAAATTTTTTACCTGTGGATGGTTAAGAAACTTTTCATCCCGGGGTATTCTTATGGGGGAAGACGTTCGGCTTTCGGTTGCTACAAGTACCGCTTCATTTGTATAGTAGCCACTATTTCCAAAACGTGCAGGCATTTTTTTTGCAAATGCCTTAATTGCTTTTTGCAAACTTTGTGTAATAAAAGAAGGCAATACATTTTTAAGAGACGAAGACCGAAGTCCGGGAATGTAGGAGCACTTAGGTAGCGTAGCCGAAAGTGTATCTTCAGCAAAATCGGTCATGCGTTGGGCGGGCGCTACAAAATTACCACCGCCTGCATTGAATGCGGATTCTTCAACCAGCTTTTGGAAATGCATCATCAGCAATGGCGAATTTGATCCGGCAAATTCTCTTTCTTTGTTTAAAGCCTTTATATAATTCCAGGCATCTTCAGTTTCCACCTGCACTACAAGCCCACTGTTAGCATAAGGGTTGTTTCTTTTAGAAGGGCTCCATCCGTTCGTTACAACTTCACCTGCACTGGTAGCTGCCGGAGCGATAATACCACCAGGGCACATGCAAAAGGAAAATACACCACGTCCATCGACCTGCTCAACAAGGCTATAAGAAGCGGGAGGCAACAGCCGGGCTTGTAAGGCATTTGAGTTCAGGCTATCTTTAGAATATTGTATATCATTTATTATATGCTGGGGATGCTCTATCCTTACACCTAGCGCGAAGGGCTTAGCACTAATTGAAAGTGTTTTTTTATGAAGCAGCAGATAAATATCCCGTGCTGAATGACCGGTTGCAAGAATAAAAGAATCTGCAGAAAAAAAATCGCCGTCGGCAGTTTTTACGGCCTTAAGGATGTCGTTTCCCAGAACTAAATCAGTAACCTTTTTATTAAAATAAAATTCCCCGCCACTTTCAATTATGCGTTTACGCATTTCAGTTATAATGTGCGGAAGCTTGTTTGTTCCAATATGCGGATGCGCTTCATATAAAATATTTTCATCGGCGCCAAAATGCACAAAGAGATTTAATATTCTATCAATATTTCCGCGCTTGGAACTGCGCGTATATAATTTTCCATCACTATAAGTTCCTGCACCGCCTTCTCCAAAACAATAATTACTTTCAGGATTGATAATACCTTTTTTATTTAACAAAGCAAGATCTCTTCTTCTCTCTCTTACATCTTTTCCACGCTCAAGTATTATCGGCTTGATTCCATATTCAAGGAGTTGAATAGCAGCAAATAAACCTGCTGGTCCGGCGCCAACTATCACCACTTTTTTTTGAGAATTTGACACATCCTGCAAAGCAACTTGAAGTAACTCCCTTTTTCGAAAAGGCTCCTTTATAAAAGCCAAAACAGTAAGATGAATCCAGGTAGATTTACCCCTTGCATCGAGTGATTTTTTGAGAATATGAAAACCGGTAATTTCGCCAGCCTTAAATCCGCTTTCTTTTGCTATTGAATTTTTTATTGAATTGTAATCGGCTGATTCCTGGAATGTAATTTTTAATGAAATTTTTTTTTGCATATCAGTGCCGGGTTTTTATTCCGGAAACTTTTTACTGTATCGCATCAATAAAATACAGAGCACATGATTCTTAACCTTACTAAGGTAAATCGAGCCAAACTCCTTTCCATGCTGAGTTTTGGGTTTAAAAAGGAAGATCGTCAATTGCATCTTGTGAGGAAGAAGTAAACGTATCCAAAGGCTCAAGATGATCATCATCAGATGCGGCTCCCTTGCCTGCTTGTAAAATTTGTTCTATGCGCCATGCATCAAGGTTGCTAAAATAAGAAGTGCGACCTTCCTTTTCCCACTTGGTTCCCCTGATGTTAAAATAAACTTTTATTTCGTCGCCAACATTTATGCGATCAACAATATTTGTGCGATCCTGTACGCATTGAAATTTTATGAAGTTGGTAATTAATTTACCATTAATATCTTCCGATTTTTCAACTACGAACTCGCGAACTTTAAATGTTTCCGTTCTCTGTTGCGTGTCAAATTTTTCCAAAAGTTTTCCTGTCAATTCGTAGCTCATATTTTATATTTTTGTTTTAAAGGTAAATTCATTTAGTTTAATAAAAACTCGTTTTAATAAATCCGATGAAAAATTTATTCACATTTCTAAAATTAAATTTTTATGATTTTAGCTTTAATAATTCCTTTCATTTTTTTTGCAAATGAAGCTTGAAAAGATGAAGGCTTTCCTGGAAATCAACGTGGGCACAACTCTTAAAAATTACGCATAGCCTTAAAAGAAAATTGTACGTTTTTTGTGAAACCCGATACTGTATAATGACTGAAAAAAACAAAGAATAAAAAATTTTTTTTTCAACAAATTATTTTGATATTCGCTGTCTTACTGAAAAAATTTCGACAAATCGTTTGTTCATATTTTTTTAAGTAATGCCCCTCAAAAAGATATTTAAAAATCTACTAAATAAGCTTACGAAAAATAATGAATAAGGCTTGCGAAACAGTTTGGCAGAATTGTCTCAATATTATAAAGGATATAGTTGAGTGGCAACATTACAAAACCTGGTTCGAGCCGATCACTCCTGTTTTATTAAAAGATGGAATATTAACCATCCAGGTACCAAGTCAGTTTTTTTATGAGTATATTGAAGAGCATTATGTAAACCTCCTTGCTAAGACTTTAAAAAGAGAATTAGGAAAAGATGCAAGGCTGGAATATCGCATCATGGTTGATAGTGGTAATAATAATAACAAGCCGCTTATGATGGATATTCCTGGTCATGGATATAAATCATATTCAAACAATGAAATGGATTTTCCCCTGGTAATAAGTAACCCTGTTAAAAACCCCTTTGTAATACCGGGGCTTAAAAAAATGCAGATAGATCCGCAGTTGAATCCTGTTTATGTATTTGATACATATATAGAAGGAGATTGTAACCGGGTAGCAAGACGTGCCGGGAAAACTGTTGCAGAAAAACCTGGCTCTACTTCATTCAATCCACTTGTAATTTATGGAGGAGTTGGATTAGGTAAAACACATCTTGCCCAGGCAATAGGCAATGAGGTAAAAAGACTTCATAATAATAAGGTGGTATTATATGTAAGCTCAGAGAAATTTATTAATCAGTTTGTTGACCACAGCCGCAATAATGCGATAAATGATTTTATTCATTTTTACCAGTTAATAGATATCCTGATAATTGACGATGTTCAATTTTTTATACGTGCAGAAAAATCACAGGATGCGTTGTTTGCAATTTTTAATCACCTGCATCAAAGTGGCAAACAATTAATTCTCACATCAGACAAGCCCCCGAAAGACCTGGAAGGGGTTCAGGAAAGATTACTTAGTCGTTTTAGATGGGGGCTTAGCGCCGATCTGCAAATTCCGGATTATGATACCAAAATAGAAATCCTGGAAAAGAAGATGAAAAATGATGGGCTCGAGATGCCCAAAGAAGTAGTAAAATATATCGCTTATAATATTCAAAATAACATACGGGAGCTCGAGGGCGCTCTAATTTCTCTCTTGGCACAATCTTCGCTTAATAAGCGTGAAATTGATTTAGAATTAGCTAAAAAAGTGTTGAGAAATTTTATAAAATCTTCGTCGAAAGAAATCACTATTGATACTATCCAAAAAATGGTATGTGATTACTTTGACGTACCTTATGAAAAGCTACTTCAAAAAACACGTAAGCGTGAGATTGTACAGGCGCGGCAGATTACTATGTTTCTTGCAAAGGCATTTACAAAAAATTCATTAAAAACAATTGGTGAACACTTTGGTGGACGTGATCATACTACTGTTATTCATAGTTGTCAAACGGTGAAAGATCTTATGGACACCGATACATTGTTTAAAGAAAGTGTTATAGAGCTTCAGCAAAAAGTGCAATTAGCTGCCATGTAATTTCTGTTATCAAAATCCTCCAAAACCTTTAATTATTTATTTTAAACTTTGAAATGCAAATGTTACTTTTGCAACCCTTAATTACTTTGAGTAGGAGAGGTGCCTGAGTGGCCGAAAGGAACGGTTTGCTAAATCGTCGTACGGGTTAAACTGTACCGTGGGTTCGAATCCCACCCTCTCCGCAGAAATTGGAGATAGTGGTTAAACTGTTCCGCCGCGGCGGATCGAATCCCACCCTCTCCGCACCCTTGCTTGATTTATAAGGATTATTCGGGGCGTAGCGTAGCCCGGTTATCGCGCCACATTTGGGATGTGGAGGTCGCAAGTTCGAATCTTGCCGCCCCGACTTGACAGGACAAACTGGAATTATTTTCGTTTGTCCTGTTTTTATTTTCGCTGTAATCCTTGTCCAGCCTGTATATCATTCGGGCGACTTCATTGATGCGAGAAGTTCGAAATGAAAATCCGTTGAAAGTCATTTTTTCGGGATACATCGAACTAATTACTTCCCGTTTATATTCGATACCAGCGCTTTCAAATAAATTGTC
>JBBSBD010000195.1:0-12021 GCA_038251675.1 Chitinophagales bacterium
CAGGTATTGGGCGTAGTGGGTAAAGATTATGAAGTGGTGCAAAATACAGAAGCCTTTAATTTTTTTGATGCCATTGTGCAAGGCGAAGGCATACAATATGAAACCGCCGGTGCATTAGGCAAAGGCGAACGCATTTTTATTACCGCTAAATTACCCGGTTATATTAAAGTGGGTAATGATGATTTGATAGAGAAATATTTATTCCTCACTACTTCGCATGATGGCTTTGGAAGTATTACCGCAGCCTTTACACCCACCAGAATTGTTTGCAACAATACCTTAAATGCCGCCCTGCGGAATTGTACCAACAGCATTAAAATTAGGCATACACAAAACGCCAAAGAACGTTTGGAAGAAGCCCATAAAGTAATGGGAATATCTAACAAATTATCTGAAGAACTGGAAGGCATTTTCAACCAGTGGGCAACAGTAGTTATTACAGATGCAGAAGTAAAGAAATTAATACAACAGGCAATGGTGCCGTCAAAAGAAGTATTACGCAATTTACAGGCAGGGCAATTAGATGATTTATCTACCTGCTTTAAAAATGTCTGTGATAATGTGTATGAATACGGCATGAGCAGCTCCAGCCAGCAAACAGCCACCACAAAAGGAACAGTGTTTGGTGCATACAATTCCATTACAGGATATTTTCAAAATGTAAGGACTTATAAAAATGACGAAGCCAAATTGAAATCCATTATGTATGGTACAGGCTTGCAGCGTACACAAAGAGCATTCAATTTGTGTGAAGATTTTACAAAGTATGGGAAGGATATTTTTATGATGAATTGATTTGAGATAAAGGGGCAAAAGCCCCTTTCTCTTTTAAAGGGTTGCAAGAGCCTGGAAAGCTGCCGCACTTGAGGCTGCGGCAGCTTGGTTTATTTTGAAAGAATGGTTGTTATGAAATGATAATTGAAGAAGGCATTTTTTGCCGGATGATTCTTCAATGATTATTTATAAAAATCAATACGAGATTGTTTTTTTTCTTCATTAATTCTACCACAAGGTTCGCCCTTGGCTCTGTATCGGCAATGAACTGTCCGGCATAAACACATAGCCAACACTCAAAGCCATCCTTTATTCCGTTGCTTCATTGCCTTGGTCGCCAAAAGGCGGCGATGGTTCCATAATTAATTTTTAAACTATTAAAAGATTGAGTTATGGAACAGCTAATGAATTAAGACGTATTAAACACCGTGGCAGAAATTGAGTTGGTTTACAAAAGCAAAGTAAAACCATCAGAAATTCCACGGATAACATCCACCAAAGATATCAATGAGGGCTTATGAATACTGGAAAGAAGAACTAAAGCAGAAACTCAGATAGATCATGAAACAAAAATTCTAAAGGCGAAATTGTACACTATTAAAAAAATAATGGCTTCTTTTATGAATGTTAAACTCCTAACAGCTCCATATTTGTCTATGCATGTTCCTCCTAAGTTAGTGGGAAGTTTTAATAAGCAAAACAGTCCTATAATATTTACGATGTAATAGGATTTTTAATTTTGCCCCATTTTTTGTTTTACAGATATTGATTACAATTACAGTACAAGTAAAAAGAAAATAGTGAGCAAAAACTAATGAAAAGCGCCAAGGTCTCGTAAAGATAGGATTCACAGTGCTATGGTAAGCTCAAAGCCGCACTTCAATGGAAAAATACCATGTGATAAATGATTCGCAAATCTTTTACAGTAAAATTTTAAAATTAATGAGTTGCAATTTTCTATCAAACTCAGTCGTAATTCCCTCCAATTTGAGAGTGTTTTTACTCTATTTTATCTGCGATAACAAAAGCCCTCCGGCACATAAGACAATAGAATAAATTTGTATTAAACTATTTAGGACTGAACTTTTTAAAACAACCAAAATGAAATCTATAAAAAAATATATAGGGCTATTCATTCTTATTTTATCTGGTTTTGCCATCTTGGTAAACAGTTGTAAAAAAAATGATATCACCTCAAATACAAAAATTACACCTGAGCAAGAAAGAATATCGGCTATTAAGGCGATACAAGATAGATATGGAAATGTGTCCACAACAACGGTTTACCCGATAAACAAGGAGATACCAGGGTTTTATTTAAACGCTAATGGTGCGGAGACAGCTATCGTAAAGAGACATTCCGGCATTCAGTCAACCTGCATGTATAATTGTAATACTGCGGGAGACATTAGTGATTTAGATTTTTCTTACAGCCTTTCCTATGTAGAAAGGTTTTTTTATTGCGGCTCTACAACTGGTAGCGAAGTAACTGCTACTTGGAAAGTTAGCGCACCTTATACACTTTTGCAGACTAACGGTTCACTCCCAAGCAAGGGTAAAATGCAATTCAAGAATTCTTCAGGGACCGTTATTAATACAAATAGCAATATTCCTCTTACTATTGTAAACAATGGCGCTGATCCAAACTGCTCCACCAATACCATCTATACTGTCACGTATACATGGACAGGTGTAGGAGACGTTTATTTTTCTAATGGAAATAGTTTAGAAGTTTATTTATTAGTTTACAATGATTGTCCTATCGCTTACAATGTTTATGTTTCCGGATGGCAGGCAGCAGCGGTTTATACAGGAACCGGTACTTATTCAAAACCGTGCAGCCGTGTTGACAAAGTTTGGATAAATCCTTCAACCGGAGCAACTTCCTCAGTATGTGCTACCGCCGGAGGAGCTTACGTAACTTGCCCGAGCTATCCCTCAGGATTTACTCCCACTACATCTCAACAAGTTGAATATAGAAAAAGAAATAATAATTTAAGTTACAATTGGACTGATCAAACCAGTACAGTTTATAATGGATATAGCGTTAGCTATAGCACAATTACTCCAACGGTACTTTCATGTTGTGACGTGCTGAAATTGCAAAATATGTATCAGGGGCAATCTACTTATGGATGGTTGGTACGATACAGGAATGTTTATTCGCCGGGGGGATGTAATGTTATTTCTGGACTTAACCAGACATGGCCATTGGGAACTTACAATACAGAATACTGGCCATACTAATTAATTTTTTTTAAGGGCTTAGTTTACTAAGCCCTTTATTTAATAGCTTGCTTCATGTATAAATTCCGAAATTTTTTACTGCTTATTTTTCTCAATTTGAGCTGTGACTTGTATTCGCAAAATCCTAATTGTATAAATGTAAGTAATCGCATTAAGTATTCCTTTCCTTTAAATGGGTCTGTTTTTTTGAAACCAGTTTCATCACAAACCGGTTTTTTGACTGGTGAGTATTCTGATAATAATGATACTGCTGCGATACTTGCTAAAATAGATCTTGATAATGTCATTTGGGCAAAACAATATCATTCTGGTTCGCGATTTTATATAAGAAATCCTTTTCTTCTACAGGATGGTTCTGTGATTATTAATTCTGCTTCATATCAACAAGCGGGCTTCTTGCTTGCAAAATTTAATCCTGCAGGTAATGTAACCTGGGCGACTAAACTGGGCATTAGATCTTCGCATAATTATCGTGTTTTTTCAGACAATCAAACCAGTAATTCAATAACTGTTTACAATAATGCTATTTTTTTAACTGCTATCTATCAAGAAGGTGAAACCGATACAGTATACAATGTAATAGCAAAATTAGACCTGGATGGCAATATCTTATGGAGTACAGCTTTGGTCTCCAACCAACCCAGGCCAGTTTTTTTAAACGACCCACCAAGTATAGTGAATGATACGGTAATGGTAACAAGCAATGTACTATATACTAACAACATGGGCTTTAATGATTCTATGGCAGTGGTAATTACAAAATTAAATGCGACGGATGGAAAGGTAGTTTCAAACCAGAGGTTAACAACTCAGGATGATGGCTTACTTAAGGGCCTTAGGGTAATAAATTCAAAAATGTATGTTGATAATTCCATTACTCTGACAGGAGTAATAGGAGTTCAATTACCGCTTTTGTCGGCGGGGCTTGATAATAATACAGGAATCCCATTTGTATTATCATTATCACTATCGCCAAACGACAATTTAAGTAGAGGTGTGTATCATATATATCCACATCAATCCGGTTATGGATTAGATGTACAGGATTTTAATACATGCTTTACCAATAATAAAGAAACAGGTTTGTTATTTACCGATGGCTACAATGGAGTTGGATATTCTGTAATTATTGATAGTAGCCTTTCTATATCTTCATCGAGAGTCTTTCACCCACATTCGTCTAATTATTTTCTTGAACGCTCTTATTATGCCGATGATAACAACACTATATATTACAGTTTCCCTTATAATCCTAACAATCATCAAACAGATTTGGAATATGCACGTATAAGCCCAACAGCAAATGCAAATAGTCTTGACTGTTTTGGCAGGGATACCTCAGTTTTACAGCCTCATAGCTTTTCTATTCTTAAAGATTCTTTTAGCTGGGATAATGAATATCACGATTTGCTGATAGCAAAAAATTTTACAGTAACAGAGGCTCCGTTTACAATAAACCAGGAAACCATTTGTAGCCAGGTTAGCATTTGCGATACGATTAAAATAAAAGGTAATAATAATCATTGTTTGCCTGACGCAGCCACATTCACTTTGTATAAAAATTCTGCCTGTTTAAAAAAAGTAAAATGGATATTAGATTCTACCTCTACTCGAATAACCAATCAAGCTAATGACACAACTATTGACGTAAAGTTTCTTCAACCATTTCATGGCTACATAAGGGCTGAGTTTGAAGGGTGTACCTTAAAAGATTCTTTTTATATAGATGTAAATACCCCTATGAAATCTCTTTCTTTAGGAAACGACACATTGCTTTGCCCAAATAAAAATATAGCCCTTAATGCCGGCAGCGGTTTTAAGACTTATAAGTGGCAAGATAATAGTTCAGATAGCTCTTTCATTGTAACTCAACCAGGTATCTATTTTGTAGAAACAACTGATAGTTGCGGAAATATTTTTAATGATAGTGTTATTATAAAGCCCCTGGATGTTTCTTTTGATCTTCTTTATTCAAACTCTAAATGCAGTTACGATACGGCAACGGTAGCATTAGATCCTAAATTAAAAAATTATTCGTGGACTCCTCCAGATGAAGCAATCAGGCTAAACAACACATTAAATTTGTTTCCCTCAAGTACAACCCTCTTCACTATTTCCGGCGACAGGCTTACCGGTTGCAGGCTATCCGATACACTTCTAATTAAAGTGATTGACTGCCCGGAATATTTTTATATCCCAAATGCTTTTACTCCTAATAATGATGGCAGAAATGATACTTTTAAACCTACTCTTGCTGGCAAAATTGACTATTACAACTTTTCGATTTATAACAGATACGGCCAAAAGGTGTTTAACTCAATTGAATACAATAAAGGATGGGACGGAAAGGTAAACGGTGCTCCACAGGATGCTGGAATATTTGTGTGGACTTGCACATACAAATTTTTAAATAGAATTGCAATGTCAAAGAAAGGAGCAATTCTTTTGGTTAAATAGTGTTATAACAGTTGATAAAATTATTTTAATAATTTATTTTATGTATAAACTCCGCAATCTTTTATTGACTGAAAAATCAATTGAGAGATCAGGAGATACTCAAAGTTCAGAAATTGTTATAGCAAAGGAGAATTAAACGTCCCTTTTGCATTAACCATAAAAGAAATACAATATGCTTCACAAAAGCAGATAAATAGTAATCGAATAAAGCGGCTGCCAATTCGTAAAAAAACTTCAAATTCAGATTTGCTTGCGGTACGTTTAATTGCTTTAGCTTTCTTTGCATTGGCAGATAATTCAGATTAATAGAACCCAAAACTTCTCTCAATATTATTTTCTATATTCTTCATTAATTACACCACAAAGTTCGCCTGTTGGCTCTGTAGCGGCAATTAACTGTCCGGCATAAACACATAGCCAGCGCACAAAGCCGCTGTTCGCTCGTTTAACTTCGTATCCTTTATAAACTGAATCGTGAAAAAGATAAAAGTGTGTTCCGAATTTCGGTAAAGAAAGATTTCAGATTGACGAGGTAAGGCAAACAGACATGGTGAATTATCTTTTAAAATTGGGCTACGAGCCAAGCAAACAAATATCGAGAATTCATTTTTCTTGGGCTTTTCTTATCATCATTATTATCGCTTAAAAATCCAGATTAAAAATTTGTGTTAACTTATAGTAATAGAATTAATTTTCCACTGGAAGATTTTTTAGGTAATCGCCGAAAGGTGTATTCGCAGATCCAAACATATACTCCGATATTTTGAAGTGCACCATTAAGTCTGCCATTCCATCCTTCAACGGGATTATGTGTTTGAAATATTAATTGCCCTAAACGATTATAAATTCTACAATTATAGTCACTAAGAGAACCTGTAACAACGGGCTTAAACACATCATTTATTCCATCACCATTAGGCGTGAATGCATTTGGAATAAAAATTTCCTGCGGGCATTTATTTACCTGTATGGTTATTGAATCACTCACATTACAACCGGGAAATTTGTCAGCGTTTACATAAAAATCCGTAGTCGAACTGGGATATGCATATACCGTTCTGCCACTTTTTGCATTTAAAAAGGTTGCCGGTGACCATTTATAATTAGAGAATCCATCGGTTGCTGATAATATAGTTGAATCATCCATACAAATGGTTTGATTTCCATTTATAGTAAAAGTAAGATCCGGTTTAGTTACAAAAATAGTATCTGATGAAATAGTATTGCAGGAATCACTGGCTTTTACTGAATACATTCCTTTGGTGGAAACATTTAATGAATCTGCAGTTGACCCGTTTTGCCACAAATAAGTTTTATAGCCTTTCCCTGCATATAGAGTAATAGAGTTGTTCTTACAAAGCATACTATCGGGCCCTAAATCTACAGGAGGCATTTTTTCGGGCACATAAATTTTAAATGTATCAGTGATGCTGCACGATTTTATGGAAGCAATTAAGTTTCCCCGCCATTGGTTTTTGAACTCAAGGCTTATTGTGGTATCGTCAACGTAAACTAATTTATTTATTGCAGCGCTATCTATTTGCCAGTCAATTTTTTTGAGACAATCCTTTCGCATGCGAACTGTGTAAATTTGCGGCTGGCTCGTATTACATATTGTATCGGCGCCATATATTTTAATGCTGTCGCAAATGCTTAGTTGTTTACAGATTATTTGATTTTGAATCGGATAATCAATGACCCGTACATACGCTGGGATGCTTGCCACATAATTATCCAATACACCTTCCCAGGCAAAATCACCGGGAGTTAATTGTAAAGGTTGTGCTGTAAATATCGAAGTGTCTTCGCCTGTGCAACCTGCTTTGCTCAAATAGTCAGGTGAGAAATCAATAATATTGAAAGTGTTATCAAAGGTAAGTAAGAAGTTAAGCCTTCCATTATTTTTTTCTGATAACTGAGGAATTGGCCCTGTAAGAAAAGACGATAGTTTTCTTTCATAAGCGATATTAAAGTTTGAATCAATTATACTATAGTAAAATGTACCTGAATTTTGTGAAGGAATGCTGAAAGTTGAATTTCCTGTAATGGGAGAAATATAAATTGGATTTATATATGCGGCAGGTATGACTAATGATGAGTTATATGCTCTCGCATTTATGAAAGAAAAATCAGCGTCCAAAGAAATTCGAAATAATTGAGTGAGGGAATTTTGTATCTGAGAAAATCCTGCCATAACAAAATTGTTTTGAAAGAAGCTCACTTTATAACCTCCAAAGGAAGATGACGCTACGGGAAATTTGTAAGATTTTATTTGCAAAACATTTCCATTGGTTGCATCGAAATGCATCGACCAAATTGATGCGGGAAGATTGCACGATGACGAATTGCATTGCTTAAATCCCGCCGCATACAACTGATTGTTAATTAGAGTTAGATTCGACAGTAGTGAATTGAAGGTATTGGGTTGTGGCTTTTTATAAATTTTCGACCATACAAAA
Source organism: Chitinophagales bacterium (assembly GCA_038251675.1). Taxonomy (GTDB): domain Bacteria; phylum Bacteroidota; class Bacteroidia; order Chitinophagales; family Chitinophagaceae; genus Ginsengibacter. Next base: position 7,938 of record JBBSBD010000195.1, read on the forward strand.
TTGCCTGCGCCACTTAATCGGGAAATCATAAGATCAGTTGATCCATCAAGGGCACCTATCATTAAATCCCCGTTAGGAGCTTGCGTAATATTTTTTAGATCGAAATAAAACCGGTCATAATATTTGAGCCATAACAGGTTGCCATTTTTATCAAGCCTTCCTAGAAAGGAATTATACACCTTGCCATTGATTTGATCAGCTTGCAATACAAATCCTGACAATAAAATGTCGTTGTTTTGTAATTCTGCGATACTCAAAAGCCCCAATGTTTTGTTTTGGAAAGTACCCAACTTTTTACTCCAAACAATTTTATTGGCAGCATTAAACTTTATTATCAATATTCCAGTTCCATTATATTCACCTGAAGCCGTAAGGGAATCAAGAGGATTATAGGTAACAATTAACCCACTGTCGCGGGTGGCAATAGGAAAATCAAAAAGATCCAAATGATTAAAGGAATTTTTAAAAAAATTTGTGTTTGTTGCAGAGTCGCCGCACACCATTTGGGCGTAAGACGGAAATGAAACCAGATGAAATACTAAAAATAATATTGGAAGGAAATAATTTTTGATGAGTATTTATTCAATTTATAGGTTAAAAATGTAAATATTCACCGCCTTAATCACAGATTAAGGCGGTGAATATTTTAGTAATCTTAGTAAGTTACAGTGAATGTTTGATAAGTCCAGAAAGCTGTATTGGTACAAGTTATTGTCGAATAATGCTTACCGTCTGAACCAATTACATTCCTATACCTAAATTGATATGTATGTGTTGTTCCCACTGCTAGTTTAGGAATATCTGCAAAATCAAATCTAGATAAATATTGTGAATGATAAATCGGGCTTGGGGCTGTAGTATAAGGAGAGGTTTTGTTACTAATATTAGTCCATGCCCCACCATCCACTTGATACTGCACTTCCTGCCATGTTGGGTAAGTATAACCAGATGGACAATAAGATACTGGGTCAACGCCATTCACTGAAATGGCACCCGCGGTCCCAGCTCCTGGATTAATAAATACTTTATCGTTTCTATTACATGGTAAACCAGAACCGTAATTAGGGAATCCGTAGTCAGTGATTGCAATTGAAAATCCAGGAGTGCTTGTTGGGCAATCAACTGCCAAGCTTGCTCCAATTTTTAGTGTATAGGCATTGGCATTGTCAATATAGCTCTGTGGAATATAATCGCTTACAAATAGCACAGAATAGCTTTCATAACCTGCTCCATAAGTAGGGTCAGAGCCTAAATCAACAATTGTAACCGTATAAGTAGTTTGAACGTAAGCAGGAGTAGTCGTTCCATAGTTATAAACTCTTATAAGTCCCTTTGACTTAATAGCTGTATTGTAAGTATTGGTAGCTACAATTTTGTTATCAGTAGTTATTTGATATTTCCAGGTTAATTTGAATCCAAGATAGCAATCAAAATCTTGGGTGTATGAAAGTAATGTAGGGTAAGCATCTGTAAAACCTGTGCAAGCAGAAATAAAGGTGGTGCGATCAGAAGGATTAATTTTATTACCATTTTGATCTACATAGTAGGCCTCTAGTTTTTTATTTACGTCGACCGTAAATGACTTTCCTTCTAATTGACTTCTTTTTTGTGCTAATTCCCAAAGTTCTGGAGAAACTTTCGACTTTGCAGATTCTACAGGTTGAACAGATTCCATAAGTTTAATGTCATTTTTTCTGCAAGCATTAATTACAACGGTAGTTAACAGTACTGAGAGTGCTAATTTAAACCACTTTACTTTTTTCATATTAAATGTTTTTGGGGGTTAAATAGGTTTTTTAATAAGTAAATTTAAATCATATATACTCTGTAATTATACTCGATTTCACTATTGTGGAATTTACTATGAAGTTGGTGTTTGCACCTTCGTTATTTAGTAGTAATGCTATATTTCTATATTATTATGACATTTACGTCCTTAGAGATATGTGTAGATTTGCAAGACCGCTTTTTAGCATATAGTCATCTGCAATGCCCTCTAACTCCTGCAAGGTTTCCGGTGGAATGCCCTCCAACAGGTTAGCAGATTTATCGTCATCTTTTGCAACTAAACCACGCCTGATAACACTGTTAAGCAACAGAACATTTTTTCGGAAGATCTTCATATCAATCTTCACTATTTCATTCATGCCAGTGATACTCAATATGATATTATACACTTTGACCACATCATTTGTTGTAAGCATAATATTATGTTTTAAATTGTTCAAACTTCATCACAAATTTATTTCTAAGAGGCTGTAACATCGTCATCAAAATGTGCTGAGGATGAGCTGATGCCCATTCGCTTGTTTAACTTCGTAATCTATTTTAAACTGAATGGTGAAAAAGATAAAAGTGCGTTTTGAATTTCGGTAAAGAAAGATTTCAGATTGACGAGGCAAAGCAAACAGACATGGTAAATTATCTTTCAAAATTGGGGTACGAGCCAAGCAAAATACGGAATGCTGATTAATGGTATTTATCACCTCTAAGAAATGAAAAAACTCCCTCTTTTAAAGTTAATAGAAAAATAAACCGATGGTTCGATCATGGATCAGGCAAAGATGGAAATATGATTGACTTTGGTATTCTTTACCATAAACAAACAGAAGCAAAAAACTATTATGAAAAATGCTATTCCATATACCCTATTTCAATAAACAAGCCGGGGCACTTTCTACATATCAAAGACGATGGGATATCTAGTTACATGTACGAAATTGGCGCAGATATTCAGTTGGTGAAAAATACAAATGGGGAAGATTTTTTGGAGTTTTTCTTACTTAAAACAGCATAAAAAAACTGTGTTACGAAGCTATTTACTACTTAATAATTTCTTGTGTTTCTATTGCGTCGATAGCTGATTTTAGAAGCCTGCAAATACTTTTTTCACTATTAGATTTTGAGTCCTCAATATCATACCAATTACCCTCTTTTGTCTTGTATAATTAGCAGGAGAACTTCCCATTATTATCGTCCTTTTTTGTAAAATTATATTCCTGTAAAGTAGCCACAATATTGCCCAAAGCATTGGTCAATTCGTAAGGCTTTATGCTATAATAAAACAGGCTATTATCTTCCAAAATAACCTGGTTGCTGAAAAGGTTTGTTAGCTCATCTCTCATAACACAATGATAAATGAATTGACATTTGCGTTCAAACCTTTTTATTAGCATGGCTGATAATTAACCGGATAATATCTGTAACTGGTATAAATTTTGCATTTGTAAATTGTAAGGATTTTAAAGTGAAAATGAATAGTGATGAGTGTTAAAAAATCTATTTACAAAAGCCCTGTCTTTTGTTTCGTATTTGCAGATGTCCCTCTCATACACATCTCTATCAAAGGTTGGGTAGTCTTTTCAATCATCCTCTTCTCTCTTTCACATTTTAGAATCTTGAAACATTACAGCTTTATTAAGGCATAATGTGCCCAGTCTTGCACATGGCAAGATGTACAAACGTGCCACGTTTGGGTCATCTTGCCCCTCTGCTCCGAAGTCGCTCGGGGGATTGTGAAAGCCATTTAAGGAATTGATAACAGACAAACAAAATGATTATGAAAAAAGAGGAAAAAGAAGTGCGGAAACATTTTGTAAAAACAAGGATGAATGATACAGAGTTAAATCAGCTTACAATGCTGCAACAGAAAACTACTGAAAGGGACATCAGCAGCTACCTGCGAAAAGTATCCTTACAAAAACCTGTAACAGTTAAATACCGCAACCAATCAGCAGACGATTTTTTAAAGCAGATGCTGGAATTGAAAAAAGAACTGAATGGCATCGGCAATAATTTTAACCAGGCTGTTCACAAATTACACCTGTTGGATAAGATACCTGAGTTCAGGGTTTGGGTTAATCAATACGATGGCTTACAAAAAACATTGGTGAGCAAAGTAGAAGAAATAAAATTACGCATGAACCAACTCTACGAACAATGGTTGCTAAAATAACCACACCAAAAAGTATTGAAGCTGCACTAAACTACAATGAAAAGAAAGTGCAAAAAGGAAACGCAGTTTGTTTACATGCAGCAAATTATTTAAACGAAGCAAAGGATATGAACTTCTATCAAAAATTAA
>JBBSBD010000196.1:0-11976 GCA_038251675.1 Chitinophagales bacterium
ATAGCTGATGGCATACACCTCGTTGCGAAAAATAGTATAAACAGGGCCGTCAGGTATATCAGTACGTTTGTAAGAAATATAATCCGGCGTTACTTCTTTTACTAATCCATACACTATTTCGCCATTATATTTTATGATCACATCAAAACCGGCATTCACCTGGTTTGCCTGTGGTGGCGGTGGTGCTACTTTTTGAGAATCAACCTGGGCATTAACATTTGTTATAAAAAATATTACGGTAAAAAGTACGCAGGAAAAAACTTTGTATATTTTATTCATATAGTTTGTTTGCATTTTAATAGGTAAGGTCAGTGAAAACTCCGTTGGTGATGTTTATCTTCTTTGTAGAATCACGTGCATCGCAAAGCGTCATGTGAAATGTACCGGTAATTAGTTTTTCATCTGCCTTTTGTTTTTCAATTTGAAAAGTTGCGTTTGATATCGTTTGATCGCAAAGGCTATAAGCCGCCAGGTTAGAATTATTGGTCAGGTTATACAATTGCACCTGGGCCAAACCGCGTTGTATCGTATATGAAGAATTGTAAACGCCCGTTAACTGGGTCATGTCAACAGCATCAAAGGCTACGATGAGTTGCAGCGTGTTGCCAGAATTATCCTTACCGGAAGATTGAAAAGTTATCCGGTTGTAGAGTTGCCCTGGCCTGGTGGTGTCTTGCGGATATACAACGACCCTGGCAATATTGGTAAAATCATAATTGCCGGATTGCCACGAACCATTTCCGCCGTCAAAATCAAATTTAATTAAAGGGTTTCTTATTATTTGTACTGTAGTTGCATCCTTTGTGCAACCGGCAAAACAAATGCAGAACAACAAAAATGCGCTGGTAATTGGTTTAATCATACAGAAAAGTATAGGGGTTATATAATATAAATCTTATGGAAGAACCAGGGCGTGGGTGACGGATCTTTATTTCTCCAGGAAACAAAACCCACCTCCCTAATTTCTCCCGCACGAAACACCAGTGTGCTTCGTGTGGCACCAACCATGCATATAATATATGATTTAAAGTTGAATTCTTTTATATTTTTTTTATCGGTAAAGTGAAACAAAATGAAGAGCCTTTTCCCATTTCACTTTCCACATGAATAGTTCCGTGGGATTTCTTTATTATTTCTGAAGAGATGAACATGCCCAGCCCCAGGCCGGCATATGTATCTTCCACCCCACCGCTTACCCTGTAAAATTGTTCAAACACATGGGTTTGATTTTCTGGTGATATGCCAATGCCAAAATCATGCACACAAAAATAAATTTCGGATTTTTTATGAACTGAAGTAACATTAACCTCTTTGGCCTCCGGTGAATATTTAATGGCATTAGTCAGCATGTTGGTCATAACCTGGCCAATCCTGTTTCTATCTCCAAATATCATGTCAGTATCTTCAAGATTAAGACTGATTGTATGCGATTTGGTGGTTTGTTGTAAGCTGTCAACGGTTTCTTTTACCAGTTCATTAAAGTCGAACATGGTTTCGTTATATGCCAGCTCACCTTGTTTTACTTTAGAAGATTCCAGCAGATCATTAATTAAAAAAGTAAGCTTATTAACTTGTCTATCCATTCTTTCCAGGAGTTTTCCAGCGTCTTTATAGGATTCCCCCTTAAATGTCTGTGGCAATAACTGTGTACACGTTTTGAGGATTGTGAGCGGTGTTTTTAATTCATGCGAAGCCATACTTATGAATTGATTCTTCTGCGTTTCTAATTTTATCCTTTCAATAATCTGATTTTTTAATTCTTCTTCAAACATTTTTTGTTCATCAATATCTGTATTAGTCCCTACCCACATAACGATGTCCCCGTTAGAGTTTTTTTGAGCATGCCCCCGGCTTAAATGCCAATGATACGTGCCATCATGATAAAGCACCCGCTCTTCAATTTGGTAATCTTCCCCCGTTTTGATGGAGTGTTCCCAGGTTTCCCGGTGCATCTTCCAATCATCAGGATGTATGATTTTTTTCCAGCCGCCGGCTATCAGCTGTTCATACCCGATATTGGTGTAGTCAAGCCATCGTTTGTTGAAGTAATTTAACTTAGCGTGCACATCAGTAGTCCAAACTTTCTGCGGCATATCATTGGCCATTTCTCTAAAGCGTTTCTCGCTCTCTGCGATTGCATCTTCTAACGTTCTTCTTGATGTAATGTCGTCAAACGCCAGTATAAGCAACTGTTCCCCGCTCTCATTGTTCAAAGGCTGAATATTAATACAGATGATGCGTTTGCCAATAACAGGGAAGGAGAAACTTATTTCGGTTTCTATCATCTTTTCTCTTTTCGCCCTGATCTTCACCAGTTCATTCTTTAACCCCGGAATATTCCAGCCATTATGCTGCAATTCAAATATTATTTTTCCAAGTGTTTCGCCTTCCGTTAATTTGAAAGTTTTATAAAACGATTTGTTAGCACTTTTAATGCAAAACTTATCATCAAGTAAAAGCATGGCCTCATGAAGTGTTGCGAGGGTAGTTTCAGCAAACCTGTGGCTTCTATTTACTTCTTCATTGCTTTGGTTAAGCTCCTCGTTTAGTGTTATCAACCCCTCATTGCTGCTTTGCAATTCTTCTTTGGTGGTTTCCAGCTCTTCATTCAGGCTCTGTAATTCCTCGCTGTTACTCAGTAATTCTTCGTTGGAGCTTTGCAGTTCTTCATTGGCACATTCCTGGTCTTCAGTAATGCTATACATATCATCCCTTGTTCCGGCCAATTCTTTTTCCAACTGCGCAATGCGAATATTTTTCAGGTCTAATTTAATGATGGAGGGAACACCTTTTATACGCGGCTTTCGGTGATCGGGTGCCGGCACACGCTCTTTAAAAAGAATTAAAAAATAGAGATCTACTGTATTCAACAATGGCGTTACTTCGATAGTTACCAGTTTTGCCCCTTTGTTTATTGAAATGGTTTCTTTAATAAATGTTTTGCCGGTACTTTGCGCTCTGTGCAATGCATTGCGAAGTTCAAAAGCCAAACCCTCTTTTGCCATTTTCAGAACATTAAAGCTTGCTTTGCCTGGCGCAGGTTCCAGGTATTCACTGGTGGAACCCCGAAATTGCACTATGTCAAATTGTTCATTTACGATAACACCGGCAGGCGCATACTTTGATAGTAAAATATCATCAGCCGATTTTTGAAAATCAACCGTTACCGGTTCTTTCTTTTGCAAGAGATAATCTTTACTATTTAAGCTTCTTTTTGGTACTCCATTAAAAAGAGTAATTTTTCCGGGGGGGGGGGTAATTTTTGTGTAGAATCTTTCTCTTTTCTCCATAGGAATAAAAAGATCCGCAGCGCTTCCGGTAGTTTCTGATTTACCTAATAATAAAATGCCTTTCTCATTCAATGCATAATGGAATACACCAAGCGTTTTTTGTTGCAGAAAAGGCTCTAAGTAAATAAGCACATTGCGGCAACTTACAAGATCTAATTTTGCATAGGGAGGATCTTTTAAAAAATTGTGTACAGCAAATACACACATTTCTCTCAGGAATTTTTTTACCTGGTATTCATTGTCTGTTTTATCAAAAAACTTATGCAGCCTTTTTTCTGAAACTCCGGCTAATTCTTTTTTTGTATAGCGGCCGGTCCTGGCTGTCTTAATAGATTTACCAGATATATCGGTTGCAAAAATCTGGACTTTTACGGTAGAAGCGTGATTACTTAAATATTCGCAAACGCACATAGCTATTGAATAAGCCTCCTGGCCTGTAGAGCAGCCCGCTATCCAGATGCGCAGAGAATTTTCAGCCACTTTATTGTAAAATACCTGGGGTAATATTTTTTCGCATAAGATGCCAAAAGTTAAGGGATCACGAAAAAAAGAAGTTACCGGTATCAGCAGATCATGAAAAAGAGCATCCTGTTCGGCCTCATCTTTTTTAAGATGATCGAGATAACTTAAAACACTTTCCAGTTTAAGAATTTCCATGCGGCGTACAATCCGCCTGCGAATGGTAGTCTGTTTATAAAAAGTAAAATCTGCACCAACGTGAAGCCTGAGCAATGCAATTATTTCCTTAAATGCATTTTCATTTGCTTTATCTTTTAGCGTATGTCCATCAAGGGATGAACCGTTAAAAGATTGTTTTAACTCCATTAACTTTTCCGGGATCTTTTCGGGGGTGAGAATAAAATCAGTTACTCCTGCATCAATTGCATGGCGTGGCATAGAATCGTTGGCAGCGGAGGCCACATCTTGCGCAAAGGTAAGGCCGCCAATGGCTTTTATGGCTTTTAAGCCTTCGGTACCATCAGCACCATTCCCTGATAATACAACGCCAATCGATTGTGCCTTGTGCACATTTGCGAGTGATGTAAAGAAAATATTAATAGGTAAATTTTGCGTGCCTGCTGCAGATCTTGCGCTCAATTTCAAAATGCCATCTGTAGCAACAAGCATTTTATTGGCCGGGATAACATAGATATGATCGGGTTGCACTTTTACGTTATCGCTTATTTGTTCAACAGGAATTTTGGTTACACTTTGCAATATTTCAGGCAAGATGCTTTCATGTTGTGGATGTAAATGCTGAACAAGAATGTAGGCCATTCCTGAATCTTCAGGAATAGCTTTAAGGAGTTTTTTAAAAGCATCCAGGCCGCCTGCGGACGCACCTATGCCAACTACCGGGAAAAGGTTTTGTGAAAGTATTGAAGGTTTATCTTTGTCAGATAATGGCATAGCTTTTTGTTTTGTTCTTAAAACTTTTCACTGCAATAAAAAAAGAGCTGGACGGGGGTGTGACGCAAGGTAGCTGTTGTACTATTATAAACGTGCTGTTTAGATACATCTTTGTTATGTGTATATGTAAGTAAGTTGTTATTCGCTTTGTCACTAAGGAACCTTTAACACCCCCTTTGTAAAATTCGTCAAATCTAACAATGCAGCAGCCTTCCGCATTTCCAAAATAAAAGAGCGCAGAACAGTCCGTTCAAATTATCTGAATGACTTATTGAAAAAAGAAGACCTATATTTTCTGTATAATGGGGGACAAAATTTTTTCCATTTTATTCTCCTTCTAGGCGGGAGTCCTTACCCGACTTTCACTCCATGGTTCGTGTCCCACGAAACACTTCTTAGAATTATAAATATTCATCAGTAAGATTTTATCTTGATGGAGCAAACGATTTTGAAATGTTGAAATACTTTTCAGGATAGTAAGTGTGGGCGCTTAAATCCGCTGGCCGGAGACCAGGCCGGGGCATTACAGGTCTTGAGATTTAAATGATGCAAAAGTAGAATACCTGCACCGGCGGAAGCCAGTTTTGGTTGTTATTTTTTAAGCGGCCTGGATGTTATTAAAAATAGCAGGGGGTTTTATCGTTCATAAGTGAACTTATACTTTTATAAATATCTTCCTCTTGTAAAGGAAATAAAACAACAACCAGAAAACTACATACGATCCTATTGATAAAATAAAGGGATACCAGTCGCCTAAGAATCGTTTTGTTCCTAGCAGGAAAACTCCGGCAATCTCGCTAAAACAATGCAGGTCTCCTATCATATAGGCAAGTATAGAGTTGCTGCCAATAACAATAAAGAACGCAGCCCAGCGCTGGTATTTCCAGTAATCGACTACCAGGTAAAATAATGCCAGCAACAAAAAACAAAGCCCGCTTGAAAATAAGGTGAATGAAGTGGTCCATACGTGTTTGATTATAAGTTGTATGGGGTTTAACAGCAAGCCTGCTGCAACCAATGCCAGGCCGGTAATAAACAAAACTTTTAATTTACCCAATCTGGAGATGCCACTCTGAAGTATGTACGACGCAAAAACACCTGTCATAACGGTTGCTGCAAAACCAAGGCTGGTTAATATCCATGTATAGTTTGTGCCATCCTGGTGGCTGCCCAGCAAAAGTTTATCAATATACAGTGGAAGGTTTTGCTGAGGCTCTAATATAGCGTGCCCAACACCGGGAACAGGAATGTAGTAAAGTGCGATGAAATAAATTATTAATAAAGCAAGTGTCCAAAGAAACTGGGCAAACACATTAAGTCTTAAAATAAATAAAGACGATATTAAATAACCTGCAGCAATCGCCTGCAAAGTATTGGAAAAAAAAGCTATCTGGCTCCAATCGTAGGTAAGCAGGTTGCCTTGTGCAATCATACCCAATATCCATAATATCACCACCCTTTTTAATATATGTTTTGCAAGGCTTGCTCCTTTTGGCCGCTGCAACCTTTTCTTAAAAGATAAAGGCATGGAAACACCTGTAACAAACAGGAAAAGCGGCATTATAATGTCAAGGAAATGGAACCCCTGCCATGGCACGTGTTCCATTTGTTCAGCCATCGTTTCTGTAAAAGGGCTATGAACAGCTTCATTCAAAGTCATGAAGATGGTTGCTCCGCCGGTTATCCAAAGCATATCAAAACCACGCAGCGCATCAACAGAAAGTATCCTGCCCGTAATAGCCGGGGAATTTTTAGGATCGATAAGTTGAATGATTCTTTTAAGACTCTTTAGCATATTAGTTTTTTAATGTTTTAGTTCTTTGTTGTTTCCGTATACTTTTTATGCATCCGGTTCCCGGCACAATTTGATCAGGGTGAATGTAGTTTATTCTTTACATTTTTTTGCTGATAAATATCTTTCAAAATCCAAGAATATTATTGGATAGATTTAGAAGCGCAAGTTTGATAGCATGGCATCGTGCGTAAGCTATACTTCCCGTAAAGACGGGACAGGTGCTGCGATGCAGTAAAGAGATTTGTATTTTTAATTCATGAGCAGAAAGTATAAATGTAATTGAGATTGTGTTTGATGTTTCCAAAAACAGATTCAATACGCATTCGTTTCAGATATTTTAACTTTCCTTCTGCGCTGTTTAATCTTTCTCTGATTTGTTGTCCCAGGTGTTCTCGTTTTTCAATGTGTATCTCTCTGTACTCCCCTTTCACATAAAACTTCTGTTTATCACTTACCGGGAATTCTGTTTAAAAAGGCTGCCTTTTTTAATTTTCTAAAATGTATTTTTATCCTTGATAGCATATTAAGCGTTAGCTGATTTCTTGTATGGAAAACTGCGAAATTTTCTACAATCCAGGAAAGACAGAAATAACGCTCACGCTACAGCTTGGGAAGAATTATGCATGTTTCCTACCCTGAAGTTTGATATAGGTATTCAAAATTAAATTTATTATTATGTTTTTATTTAGACTTGTTATTTGCTTCCTTTCATTGAATATTCCTCCTGTTTTTTTTCCGCCGGCAAAAGATATAATCCCTGCAGCAAGATCTGTTGATCCAAAAGGCAGCAGCGCTATTTTACCGGAGGTGGTTAGAGGACATAATCGAAATGCATTGGATTCCCCGGTATTTAAGGCAGGAGCAGCTTTCAGAATTATTACACCTAACCCATTGCTACCCGTATCCGGGGGTATAGGAAGGCCCAATCCTGCCTCAGTAAAAAAGGGTGAATTATATGCAAGAGCCCTCGTTTTTGAAAAAGGAGATACCCGCATTGCCATTGTAAGTGTGGATAATCTTGGATGGTCGTCTGTATTGGGCAACAGGTCAAGAGCTTTGATCAAAGGCATCGCGCCGGAAAATATCCTGATTGGCGCCACACATACACATAGCGCTCCGGATGCTTATGCTTTTCCGGATGAAAATGGAAAATCTTATGCAGACCTTACATATCTTGACTGGTGTACCCAACAGATTGCAGATGCTGTGAATGAAGCAGTGCAAAAACTGGAGCCCGCATCATTAAAAATCGCTGTTGGAGAAGCTAAGGGTAAGATTGCGTACAATTATTACGCAGAGCGATTGTACGATCCCCGCTGCGGCGTTATGCAGGCTATTGCAAATACCGGGCAGCATAAAGGCAAAACGATTGCGACCTTAGTTAATTACGCCGTCCACCCTGAAGTAATAGGTCCTGACCGGGGGATTGAAAGCCCGGATTTATGTGGCCCATTATGTAACAGAGTTGAATCTAAAGTTGGAGGTGTCGCTCTTTTTATGAATAGCGCCCAGGGCGGCATGGTTACGGCAGATAACCGCCGTGAAAAGGGCAGGGAAGAAAATACATGGGAAGAATGTTCCAGGATTGGCGAGTTACTTGCAGACGAAGCCTTGCGTATTATCGCCAGCGCACCGGAACAGCAAGACCCCGCTATTTACTGCACAGCCCGCACCCTGAAATTTCCCGTTGAATCGCCTGTCATGCAGTATATTTTAAAGAATTCCCCGCTAAAATTTCCAACTATGGATACCGGATTTGTTTCCACCCAGTTAAATCTTCTCAATATCGGCACTGCTCAGGTGCTCAGTATTCCGGGGGAAGCGTTACCTAATATAGGGTATTATGTCAAACGTCATATGAATACTAAAAACCCTTTTCTGTTTGGGCTTACAAATGATGCATTTGGTTACATACTTACAAAAGTAGATTTTCAAAGCTTTAAAGTATATGATTATGTAAGCAAAACAAGCCTTGGAGAATTGACCGGGGAAATTTATATCAACGAAGCGCTTAAATTAATCAGTGAAAGCCCTCCGGCCCAGGGCCGGAATTAGAATGATTGCGCTAACCCCCACTTTGGTATATAAAAAATTTTGTTAGCGCAAGTTTGGTAGCATGGCATTTTGCGTAAGCTATATTTTCAGCCTTCGAAGGTGGCCGCTCCTTCTTTCCAGAGACCACACCGATCCACTCGTGAGAGGTCTGGTCCGACCAATGGCAAAACCATTATAACCTATCTATCTTTTATACTTGAAGAATTATAAATATTCATAAGCAAGATTTTATCTTGATGGAACAAACGATTTTGGAATGTTGAAACATTTTTCAGGATAGTAAGTGTGGGCGCTTAAACCCGCTGGCCGGAGACCAGGCCGGGGCATTACAGGTCTTGAGATTTAAATGATGCAAAAGTAGAATACCTGCACCGGCGGAAATTTAGAGTATAATATGGACGCGAAAGTTTTATAATTACAGTGTGGCTGATGAAAGTATTTTATCTTGTTTCCAAAAATATTTCCAACCTTTAATTCTATCTCAACTCAGGCGTGCCCGCATAAATGTTGGCGTACATTTAAAGCAACAAAATTTATATGTTCATTAAATTTGCGATTAATCCTAAATGCTGAAGACTCCTGTGTTTATTATTAGAAAAATTACTCGTCATAGGATCGTATTTTTAGAACATCTAAATTGTAATGAATATGAGAATGATTCGCTTCTTTATTGTTACGTGTTTAATATTGGGATCAAATTTTTTATCAAAGGGTGATCTATATACCATGCCGCCAACAAACTTTGCTGATTCATTGCCAGTAAAAGAATTTCTTTTTGGAGATGATCAGCCATACCCAGAATGCCATGCGTCCACGCTCGTTCACCTAAAAGATGGGAAATTTCTGGCCGCCTGGTTTGGCGGAACGAAAGAAAAAAGCGATGATGTGGGCATCTGGATGACGAAAGGAAAACCCGGCGAATGGGGCAAAACATTTGAGGTAGCAAAAATTAAAAATGATGCACATTGGAACCCGGTCTTATTCAGGGCGCCCGATAATAAAATCTTTCTTTTTTTCAAAGTAGGAAAACAGATTCCTCAATGGCAAACATGGGTAAAGACTTCAGATGATGATGGCGAAACCTGGTCTGAAGCAAAAGAGTTGGTTAAGGACGGTTATGGTGGGAGAGGACCGGTTCGAAATAAAGTTATCGTATTGTCCGATGGAACCTGGCTTGCGGGTGCATCAAATGAACAGGGTTTATGGAATACTTTTTTTGACCGTAGTAAAGACAATGGCACAACATGGCAGGCAACGCCATACCTGCAAATTGATCGCAACGAAATAAAAGGGAAAGGTATTATTCAGCCAACTTTATGGGAATCGGCCCCGGGGCAGGTTCATGCGCTTCTTCGCAGTACATCGGGTTTTGTATGCAGGAGCGATTCTAAAGATTATGGCCAAACATGGTCGCCCGTTTATAAAACATCTTTACCAAATCCCAATAGTGGAATTGATGTTGCCAGGCTGGGCGACGGAACGCTTGTGTTGGCATATAACCCCACTGGCAAAGACTGGGGTTCCAGGGGCAAACTTGCACTGGCAATTTCTTTTGACAATGGAAAAACATGGCCTAAGAAAATTGATTTGGAAGACGGAAATATTAAGGATGAATATTCTTACCCGGCCATCATAACTTTTAATGATAGCATAGCAGTAACTTATACATGGAACCGGAAAAAAATTTCGTTTTGGATGGCAACGAAAGATTGGATTATGAACAATGCGGCTTCATTTTAAACCAGTAATCATATCGCAATAATATGGAAAAAAATAAATTGCCTGGTGGCCTGTGGTCCTAACTCCGTTTCTGGAAAATGATAAAATAGATTACCCGCACCTTGAAAAGCCGGGAATGTGAATTTTGTGGCACAAGCATAGCCAACTCACACGGCTAAACGACAAAGCTCATATGGAAACTGATGTATGTGAGTTCAAAACATTTGTAGATAACAGCTTGCTGGGGCAAAACCAAAAAGATGCGATCATGAATATATGGACCAATACGCTTAATGAATTGACCGCTGAAATAAAAGGCGTCTTGATAAAAAACAAGCTCAACGGCAACGGCAGTTGATGGTAGCTCAGCTGCTGTCCTGAGTTTGTAACTCAGGACAAATACTTATATTAGTAGGCACTATGAGTAAAGGAGGCTATAAAATATTCGACCAGGGAGGTATGTATTTTGTAAGTTTTGCAGTGGTTTCATGGGTGGACGTTTTTACAAGAAAAGAATACAGAGATATCATAATTGAAAGTTTACAACATTGCCAGGCAGAGCAAGGCCTTGTTATTTATGGATGGTGTGTTATGAGTAATCATCTTCATTTAATAATATCTGCCAAAGAAAATAATGTAAGTGATGTGCTAGGGAATTTTAAAAAGTTTACAAGCAAAAAGATAGTGGCTGCAATTATTAACAATCCATCGGAAAGCCGTAAAGAATGGATGGTAAAAATATTTAAAGAGGCAGGAGAACTAAACAGCAGGAATAGTAACTATCAGTTTTGGAAACAGGATAATGAACCCAAGATAATTTACACACCTGAATTTGCTGCACAGAAATTAGCATATATCCATAACAACCCGGTAGAAGCAGGCATAGTAGAAAAAGCAGAAGAGTATATTTATAGCAGGGCAAGAGATTACTATTATGGAAAGCAGTGCGGATTAATCAAGATTGAATATTTGTTATAGGTTTAATGTTTACAAGTCCTGAGTTACAAACTCAGGACAGCGCAACTTTCAACTTGAAACAATCTAAGGATAGCCGGGGGGGGAACATTAAAATAACCATATGAAAAAATCATCATTATATATTTTACGTGCATTATGCTTGCTTAATTTTATGAGTTGTAGCCGTCAAAACGTCCCAACTAAAAGTATTGACGTTCAGGAGGGTATTTTGTTATACTATATGCACGAGCCTTATTTTTTTTTAACAATAGATACTGCCATTGAAAAAATAACAAAAGCAAACTTAGTTGGCTTGAAGTTAAGTAAGATAGATTTAAATGACGTTTATGACACCTTATCGCATAAGCATGAGATAAATATTTATGTTGCGGGGGATAAAAATAAAATTGACACTATTAAAACCAGTGCTGGAATTTTAGCTGTAAGGATGAAAACAAGCCCTACGAAGACATTACTTTCTCCTGATTCGAGTGCCTTTTCGTTTGTATATGGGAAAGAGGAATGGGTATTTAGATATGAGATACGCTTTGATAAAGAAGTAATCTCAATAATTCCTGTTTTACCTTCAGATGCCGACGCATTGAAATCATTTATAAAAAGAAGGGAGAATTAAGGTACCGACTGCTAGATTATCCAAATGTTGGTATTACTAAAGCAATACCCACCTTTGGAAAGACACACGCAAATGTTGTTGAGTGTTCGTGGTGATGGCCTTTTTGCTTGGCAATC
>JBBSBD010000197.1:0-11955 GCA_038251675.1 Chitinophagales bacterium
GTTCGTGATCAATGCCTCAGCTTGCTGGCTTTCATCATGAGTGATTTCCTGGTACAATTTATCCAAAAAAACCTGGAGATAGGGGAGTTGAATGGTAAGTGTATTTTTCTTTCCCTTCAGCCTGCTAAAAATACCTTCGGTAATGGCCGGTATCTCATCCTCTTTAATGTGTACGTTGGAATTTATATTATTGTTGATTCCGGTGAGTACATCGGTTACTTTGTCGATGTTCATGGGCTCGACCCTGAGCTTTTTCCTGAGGAGCTGGGGAACTGCTTTTTCGAAATCGTACAGGTAGCCCAGGTATTCTTCACGGATGGAAACAATTAACTTTACCTCCTGATCCGATTCCAGGATTTCCTTTACCGATTTTATAAATTGTTCCTGTTCATCTTTTTTACCGAGAATGTACAACTCTTCAAACTGGTCGAAAATTAAATAAATGGGCTTGAAGTGTTTGAGATATACATTCCGGATCAATTTCGATAGAACGCTGACTGGTTTTCCGTTGTTTTTATCAATTTCTTCATCATGGCTCAAACGGTTTCCGCCTGCATCATTCAACACTTTTTCCAATGATACATTGATATTGCTTTCTCTTCGCACGGTTAGTGCCAGCCATTCGTATGATTTAAATTTTCCTGCTAATCCGCATTGTATCAAACTTGTTTTCCCTGTTCCTGATGCACCGTAAACCAGGAGTATGGAGTTTTGAAAAACCATGTCGTAGAGCGCATTAATCTCTTCATCCCTACCGAAAAAGATATCAGTATCATTTTGATTATATGAATCTAAAAATTTGAAGGGATATTTTTTCATGCGGAATATTATATGAAGTAAGCGCTGTATGATTTTTATTTGCCGGTATCCGGGTTATATACGTTCAGTTCCGAAAAAGGATTCTTTCGCATTTTGAAATGTTCTGTACACTTCGTACAGTTTCATTTTCTTGAATTTTTCCCCGTCGTTTGCTTTCAGTCCGGTAATATCTTTATCTGCACTGTTGTTTATGTTGTTTATATCCTTTTCGATTTCTTCAAAATCATTGTTATATTCAAATTTTTCGTCCGGGACTGCATTGGTATCAAAAGGAATTTTGTTCAGATAATAATATACCAGCGTTTTATCATTTTCATCATTCCATGCATAAAAACATATCCTTACCAACTTCTCATCCTTAAGTGCATTGATATCAATAATAAAAGGGAAAAGATTGAGCCCTTCGGCGTAGGTATCTTTAAAAAGTATAACTGCGTCTGAATTAATAGGCTTTTCCTGGAAGTTGTATTTTTGCCCGTCACCCTTACTGATTGAATTACCTCCGATAAAGCTATATGTATGAAGAAATTGTGCTGTATTATTTCGTACCGCTTCATATCCGATATTTTTAACTGAAACCATTTTATAATGAGCCAGGAAATTAAGAGTGACCAGGAACGATGTCAATTGTTTTTCAATTTCATCAACGGGAGGTAATGACTGGTCAGCTCCGAATTTAAGCCTGTGAGCATCAATTGCTTTACACGTGCCCAGAAAAGCATTTTCACCGTTAAAATCAGCCTCCATGTTTTTTATTTCTTCAAACGGGTAATTCAGTTTTAATTCCTGAAAAACTGTTACAAGCGCCTTGAAAAGATCCCCGTAAAATGAAATACTGGGCTCTACACCGGTAAAGAAAAGTTTCTTTAACAATTTGAGATGTTCCGGGTTAATCTCCTGTTTTTTTTCTTTTGTCTGATCCCATAAAACGGAAACAAATGAAAAGCATATAAGCTGAAGCGTCCTTTTGGTAATGGCGAGACTCAGTCCAAAATAATCCTTTGCGAAATCACTGCCCATAAGGTTTCTCAGGAAATCACCCACTACCGAGGCATAGGATGAGATAAGAATGTCTTTGGCTTTTTCCAGGTATGATTCATCGGTTTCCCAGCTGCCTCTTTCTGAATCGTCGATATCCATTTCCAGGAAATTTTTCGCCTTCGGGCTATATTCCTGAATGGCCTCAATCAGGTTCCGGCAAAGAAATTTATTGGTGGGTTTAACCTCATTTATTTCATTGTTGATATTAATATTGCCATATACGATGCCGGCGTTAATAATTTTTTCGGCCTGCTGGTTTTCAGCATGCATTTCTACCTTATTTTCATCTCCTTCCCGGATATTGCTGTTATCAATAGTTTCTGCAGGCATAACTAAAATATAATTTACTTAAAATGAAACGTTTCCTGTAATGCTCCTCATGCTAATTGTTTTTCCTGCTTATTGATGATGAGCAATAATTTTACTTTTTTAGTTGTCACACCCTGGATTATATCCGTGTCATCTGATGCGAAATTCATTTATTATAAAATATTAGCCAGGAAGCTTATGAGTTCTTAATCGTTTTTTAAACGGCCCTTTTTATGCTTTTAAAAATATATGGCAATTTGCTGCTTTAAAAAGGATGAGGTAGTTGAGAGGAAAAGGCGCTGTGTAATGTTCTTAAAGCCAGGAAGCGTAAGCTTATTTTATGATTATCAATGAAAACAGAGCGAAAATGAAAAAGTTCGATATTAACAAATTAATAACAAAAATAATGTCAAACCACATTTTGTGTAAACCCGTGAAACCTTTGACAAAAAGTATTATGAAAAGGCTGATTAATTGCCTTTTTTACAATAGGGTGTCTGAATCCTGAACTTAAATCCGGATATATTTGTTATATTGCTCTTTAATTATAAATATAGAACCATGAAATTTATTAAAAGACAGAATATAAAATCAATTAACTTTTACGGACTGGCTATAATTCTGATTGTCAGTATTTTTGTATCGCCGGGATGTAAAAAGGGAAACACGGATGAAACGCCGGTGAATGAAGTTTTGGTTTCGCACCAGAAGATACTTACTTACCAGGCAGCGGCTATCCGGCAGCAGTTTGCCCTGTACCAGGGAATCTATCCTGAAATAATTCCCATTGTAAACAATACTGCGTATGGCGTTGATGTATTTAAAATCACCTATAATACAATGTATAAAGGTGAACCTATACTGGCATCCGGTTTGGTATGCCTGCCTCAGTCAGAAGGTTCATTTCCGGTTATAAGTTTCCAGAATGGCACCAACACCCAGAAATCAGATAGCCCCAGCGCAAACCCGGGCAATTATAACTATACTCTGATGGAATATATGGCAGGGAACGGGTATATCATATCCTTCCCCGATTATATTGGCTTCGGAGCATCGTCACAAATTCTTCACCCTTATTATGACAGGGAAACCACCGACAGGGCCGTAACGGATATGCTACGGGCTTGCCATGAATTGCTTGGCGAAAAAGATATACAAGCCAAATCCAACGGGGAACATTTCCTGATGGGTTACTCCCAGGGCGGGTGGGCAACGCTTTCGGCTCTTAAAAATATAGAAACAAATTACAGTACGTCCTTGCCAGTGAAAGCAACTTCGTGTGGAGCAGGAGCTTATGATATGACGGCCATGTCGACCTATGTGCTGGCACAACAGGTGTACCCAGGCCCGCTGTACCTTCCTTATTTCATTTATTCGCAGCAAATGTTCGGGGCAAATACAAATCCGCTCAGTACATTTTTTAACGAACCCTATGCCAGCCGTATCCCGGAACTTTTCAACGGAACCTATTCCAACACCCAGGTGAATGAACAACTCAACGATACCATTCCCAGGCTTCTCAAAAGCAATATGATCACGAATTTCAGCAGTGGTGCTGATTTTGCACAACTGCGGTCGTTGCTGGTAAAAAATAGTGTAATGGCATGGTTACCAACGTCAAAAATCAATTTTTACCATGGTTCAGCCGATAAGAATGTACCACCTGAACAGTCGGTGATGATGTATAACAGTTTTGTAAACCTGGGCGTAGGCCAGGATAAAGTACAGTTTATAAGTCTGCCCGGTACCGATCATGAATTCAGTTTGCTGCCATGGGGACTTAAAACCATAAACTGGTTTAATGAGCTAAAGTAAAAGGCAAGAGCTAACTGGAAAAGTGTTTCAGGTAAAATGATTTTGTTAAGGAATATGAAAGGCAGGATTGGATACTCCTACGGCTCCTGATGCGAAATTGCCTTTCTATAATCAGTATTTCCTTCTCACGGTTTAGAAAGACCGAGTACTGACTTATGCTTGTATCTTCACGATTTTTATTAATCAATACGTAATGGCGGACCAACAACCTGCATATCGTTGTCTGCAAATATCTTTGCTATTTCTTCCTTATCCGGTTCATGGTCCAAAGCCGCCATGGTAACAAAAAAATCTTCCAGTTTTCCTGCGGGTTGCAATACAACAGTCATTTTTCCTTTTTCCGACACCTGTGTCCAGGCATGAGGAATTTTACGGGGTAAAAAGATGCTTTCTCCTTTTGCAAGGTGAAATTTCTCATCGCCAACCTGGAAATAGTAAGCGCCTTCAATTACATAGAATACTTCATCCTGAGCGAGATGCAGATGTAATGGCGTTCCCTTACCCTGTGAAAGTGAGGTTTGTTCGAACATTGCCAGCGCTCCGTCGGTATCGCTACCCGAAACTTTTACGTCGAGTATATTTGAGTTTACGCCTTTTAAATGGATATGTCCGTGAATCCGGCCTTCATTTGCATTTACCTTAAATCCTTTATTGGTTCCCATAGGTAAGTTGATTTTTAGTTTGCCCAAAAGGGTTAATGGAAAAATTGAAAGCGCTGTTATAATAAAAGCTCCTCGTTTCATTGTTTTATTTTTAAAGCAAAGCCTGATCTAAGAAATGCTGACTGTAAACATGGAAAAGTCACTGATTGTTCATCATTAACAAAACAATAACAATAAGTTGTACTTCACCTTCGGCTGGCAAGCGTCGGGGGAGGTGTTACTTAAAAACTTAGAATGAAGTTTAAATTTTTCTTGTGTTTTGCTAAATAAACTAAACCTTTCCCCTCGATTTTCTGATTTGCTTCTCAGCAATAATAAATTGAACTATTTTATCATTGAAATGTAAATACCCCAGTTGTTGTGGAGCTTTAATAATCGGAGGAATAATGACCGGTTGTATTTTGAGAGGATATTCATGATCTCCCTTCTGTAACTGAATAGCATATTCCAATTCTTTTATTACCCATGGAGATTCACTGGCAGCTTTCGACCAGAACAGGAAGAATACATCGCATGAATCAATTTCTTTGTAAAGTCTTTTCTCCCATCTTTCTCCAGGTTCAAGATCCATAATATCCTGAAATATTTCAAATACTTTGGTTGCAGCGATTCCCTGCACTCTTTCCAAAACTTCTATCCTGTCTTTTGATGCATACGAAATAAATGCTTTTTTAAATCTTTTAGCCTTATCTCCAACAGGTTTAGGTACCTTATCATCATCGTCTGTTGAAGGATTATCATTGCTTATAAGTTTAATACTTGCTTTCATCATGAAAGTTATTTCTCCGGCAATAAGTCCATTTATATAAACTTCAAGAGTAAAAATTACTTTATCTTTTTTAAATCCGCCGGGAATTTCAACATTGAAATTTTTATTACTGATTTTCCCCAACCATGGAAAGGACTTTTGTTCGCTGTATTGTATATCCTGGGAAGATAGTGATAACATAATTTCAGTTCCATATTCTATAGGAACAAATAAATTTTCGAATCCTAATTTTGAAGCTTCATCATCAACAGAATGCGCTTTTTCTTTTACCTCCTTTTCATCTTCAGGTATAAACAACCAGACCTGAATAAACTGAGATTTTCCTGGTATAAATTTAGGCGGAGCATAAATGTTTACACTTACTTCTTCTCTGTTTTCCTGTTTTTGTTTTTTGAATTCTATAGGAAGATGGGGATCGCTGGTTTTAGAATTATCTACACTTCCTATATTGCTTGTATCTGCATTATCCATAGCAGGCAAAATTTGAAGAACACTGGCTTCATAATTATCTCCACTATCTATACTACTCATATCTTCATTACTAATACCAAAATCAATACCACCGGGGATAGTCCCCATGTTGACTATTTTTTCTGTCTTTTGATTATCAGTATTTCTGCTATCTTGGTTATCTGCGACGCCATTGTATGTTTTTTTGTTGTTTCTCCTGACGTTTGCTGTGTTTGTATTTGTTAAGGTTTTGATATAGTTCGCTACGGCCACTTTGGTTTCGGCTTTTATTTCTTTCTTTAGTTTGATCAGACCTTTGTCTTCGATCTTGTCGAGTTGCTTCCGGAACTGTAACAACAAATCCTCGGTACTGTTGTAGGACGTATAAAAATGACCGATTTTGCCCAGGCGTTTTTTAAATTTCACCAGGTACTGCGCCTGTTCATTTGCCGGGTCGGGTGCTGGGGCACCCGTTTTGAAAAAAGTATAAATTAATGGTGAACCTTTATCGTGGAACAGTTTCAGCGCCGTGTCAAATTCTAACTGGGTATATTCCCCGGCCTTGGTGTGAAAAAGGCAGACAATAATGGCACATTTCTTCAATTCCTTATTGTACTCGTCTTGCAGACTGGTTTGAGAAACCGAGTCCAGGAAATGATCCCAATGTACTAGTTCCAGGCAGAGGCCCTTGGAATGAAGTCTGTTGTTTTCCACTTTCAGGAATTCCCTGAAGGCATCCCGGTCAGGTTTCAGTTCGGCCGACGATGCAATAATAATCCTGATAGTTTCCATAAACTAAAGCTTAAAGTCGAGGTTAATATTATTTTCTATTTTAACTTTTATGATATATGAAGGAGCTTTTTGCGTGAATTTCTGAAAAAAGAGATGATAGTTTTGACTATTCCTTGCTAATACAATTAAAAACAAAGCTACCTGCGAATATGGTTATCGATTATGAGGGTTTGTAAATGGTTTTTCCAAGACTTGATAAAATTTAAGTTTACCAATGATGCAAAGCAGGAAGGAATAGCAATTAAACTTGGAAAGCAAAGTATTTTAAAGCCTTTAGAGTAAAGACTAATCGTTTGATAATGAATGAGAACACCGTATAATTGAAAATGTTCATTGCTGCGAGTATTGTCCGGGATGCAAATTGAATTGCCTACCTGATAAAATGGAATAAGCTGGATTTTGCGGGCACGCGTCAGGAGATGCGCACCATCCAGGACTGATCACTTATATTGATCAAGAAAATTAAAAATATGTGTATAGATATACTGGTATTCCTTGTCGCTAAAGCCAAGGTGTTTCCCGTCATCAATTGAAACCAGTTCATTTTTTATTCCGGCTTTGTTAAGCAATTTATGAAAAGTAACAGCCTGCTCATAAGGTACAACTGAATCTTTTTTACCATGAACCGAAATAACAGGCGGACAGGAAGAAGTAATTCTTTTAACAGGCGAAAATGCATTTGAAATGGAGTCCATCCTTTTGGGATTTCCGACCCATATACCGGCATAATTCGATTCTTGTCCTTGTTTTTTGTAAAAATTATCGACCCCGGCAATATCAGTAATACCAAACCAGTTTACAATTGCGATGATTTTAAGGCTATCACCTGAATAATATTTATTACTTCCAGGAATGTTGTTGAGCATTCCGGTAATCAGGGCGAGGTGTCCCCCGGCAGATTCACCTGAAACTACAATATGCTCAGTATCTATATTAAAATTCTTTGCATTACGCGAAATCCACTGAAAAGCTTTCATGCAATCGTCCACAGCCTGTGGTGCCGTGCCTTCGCCGATACGGTATTCCACATTTACTACATTCCATCCGTTTTGCAGGTAAGGTATAATAAAAGGAGTGATCTGATTTTTTGTTCCTCCCAGCCATCCGCCTCCGTGAATATAAACCAGCGTAGGATGCATTACGGTATCCGGTTTCCAATAATCGGGTTCGCCAATCCATTGGCCATGGCTGTAAATATCAAGTGTTTGTCTTTCAGCATCTCCGTATTTAATATCAGTTGCTTCCGAATATTTGTGCCCCCAGTAAATATCTTCATCCTTAGGGGTTTGGGTGTTATTCTTACATCCAAACAGGATAATGAGCAGAAATAAAAATGCCGCTTTTTGCATGTTTGTGAATTTATTGATTGACGATTGAAGTTTGGTCCTGATCTGTCAAGTGCTGGTGCAAATTTGAGTCGCGCCCGGACAATAGAAATTAATTTGTTTAGCATAAGTCCAATCTGGCGTTTAGATATAAATTGCGTGTATGGAAAATTTGGCATTTAGAAGCACTTTCGTATCAAACAGCTACAAGGTTTATTGGATTCAACATCCTTGTAATCAGCACTATAAGCCAAATGTTTTCTACACAACGTTACCAACTGGGCGTTTTACATTGTTAATGGTTAGAGATATTCAATTTATTCATTCTTTTCGTTGTTTTTTCTCTGTTATTAAAAGATTTAGTTTTTATGTATTGGCTATTCTTTAATTATTTTTCGAAATTTCCAGATCTTTCCGTCAGCCAGTTTAATAATGTAAACACCAGGAGTAAAATCAAATGTTTTAATAACCGTTTTATCTATTAAATCACCTGCGAAAACAACTTGACCTATTGAATTCAAGATTTCAAAATTGATTTTTCTGGTATTACCAATAAATTCAATATTTAACTCATTTAATACTGGATTGGGATAAATTAATATCGTTTTTGTTTGATTTTCGCTGACTCCTACTTTCGTAATTTGGGTGCAAACAGAAGTATCAGTACAATGTCCCTTAGTTACAATTATAGCATAGTTGCCATTAGTGGCAGCTGTAAAACTTTGTGAAGTTTCATCTGGAATTACTGCATAATTATTATCACAATCAACCCACCGATATGTTGCTCCGATTGCATTGGCTGTTAATGTTGATTCATTCAGGGTTACCGAAACGTCATTTGTTTCAATTGTTAAGTTTAAAGTTACAATACTATCGCAACCACCAACATTTGTTACAATAAAAGTCGCTGTATTATTGCTCTCGGTGTATGTAATTCCATCAATCCAGATAAAACTTTTGCAGGCAGATTGCAAATCAACACCTGAGTTTTCGGTGCAAGAATAAAAAACTCGCACGTCACCACGATAGCTACCACCAGCAGCACTATTTATGGCACCTAAGGCCAAGACTTTAGCATCTGAGCTCAAACAAACAGAAGCCCCTGCATTATCACCATAGGCTTCACCATCGATCGGGTTAGCAAATTGCACCCAAGAGGTTTCTTCGAACTTAAATACTATTACTCGCCCCGAATAGACATAAGTTCCACTATAACCATTTGCACCAACAGCCAGAGTCAAACCGTCGCCACTCAAACTTACAGAATGGCCAAAACCACAATTATCAATATCTCCATTTAAATCCTGTCCCTTTTGTATCCAATTGGCAGAAACATTTTCAAACACCCTAACCTCTCCTCTGTATGTACCCCCACCTTGACTTGCATTTGCACTTATTGCTAGAATTGTACCTTCAGAATTTAAACTAATAGAATAGCCAGAATTATCATTTTCTGCTTCACCGTCAATATCAGAACCAATCTGGTCCCAGCTAGTGCCAGAAAATTGAAACACTCTCACATGTCCAGATTCTCTACTCGAATCGTCATTGCTTGTAGCCCCAACCGCTAGAATAGAGCCGTCAGCACTCAAACTCACAGAATTTCCTGAGAAATCGTATGCATTTTCACCATTAATGTCCTCTCCAAGTTGCGACCAGTCATCACCTGAAAAAGTATAAACTCTAACATGCCCTCGATTGTTATCATTATAAGGAGCTCCAATTGCAACTATCTGTGCATCAGCACTAATACTCACACTATAACCAAACCTATCATCATCAGCCTCCCCGTCTATATCACTTCCAACTTGTACCCAAGCTGTTCCATCAAAATGAAAAACTCTTACTTGTCCGGCATACTGAGCGCTCCCACTATTGCTGTAAGCACCGATGGCAACTGTCATTCCATCTGCACTTAAACTTAATGCAACACCCGATTCATCACCATCCGCCTCTCCATCAATATCATCCCCAAGTTGAACCCAGTCGTCTTCAACAAACTGATATACTCTAACATGCCCGGCAATATCGAATCCACTACCTTCGTTTCCTCTTGCACCAATTGCAACGATTGAACCATCTGCACTCGTACTTACTGCCCAGCCTGAATTATCGTCATCAGCCTCTCCATTAATATTGCTCCCTTTCTGAACCCATTGAGTTTGAGCTGTAACTCCAAAAACAATTAATAAGTTAAATAAAAGAGTAAATAAAACTTTTATTTGTCTTCGATTTCGTTTGATTTTTTTCATGATTAAGTAATATTTATAGTGAATTATTGTTTTTTTTAGTCAAAAAAATAACCAGCTTTAAACTATGCTTTAGAAGTGTTACAAAACTAAATCTCGCCTTTTGAATATATTCCTTTTTATTGTCATTTTCTCAGTATTGTTTTTTCTTGCCTAGTTGGTAACATTGTTTTATCTTCATTGGCAAATACGGTCTGATGTTTTCCCGGTTATAATCAACAACAGGATTAAAACTGATATTGTTTTCCCATCCAATCCTTGAAATCAGTTGTTTGAGAAAATATCGTAGACCAATACCGTATCTTAGTCTATAATTTATTCTGTTTAGTTTTTCTAAATGGTTGAATTCATCAAACTCTGAACTAAATCTCAGTAAGTAGTCAAGCAGTGATCTTGCCTCTAAATAAGCTAATTGCCACCGCCTTTAGCCAGACTGTCCGACTGCAGAACGCTGTCGGGCAGGTGGCTTAGGTAGCTGGTGTTAGCAAATGTTAATTCTTAATCACCCGATAAGTTGCTTTACCTTTTTCTGTCATGAGGGTAATGAAATAAACCCCGGATTGATATGTGTTTAAGTCAATATTAAATGTTTGTCCGCTGTTGTATTGCAAATGCTGTATTGTTTTTCCATTAATATCAGTTATACTTATTCTGACGTCATTCAATTGAGAACCAAAATCAATATAGAGAAACCCAACAGCTGGATTAGGATAAATGACAATATTTTTATCAAAGCTGTTTGAAAGAATATTGACAGAAATTATCTGTTCAATGTTGTCAGTTGTTACTACACTCCATAATCCCTTGTTATCTTTAAACTGAAAATGAATATCGTGATTTCCATTTGGTAGTTGTGTTATATCAAGGTTGTCGATTAAATTAATCTGTTGATTAGGAGTTAAAGGTGAATAGATGGCATTTGCAAAATCGGTATCAAACCAATAACGGTATTCTATTATCATATTTTGAGTAACGATTTGCAGGGGCGTTTTATAAAAGAAATGGCTCACCACACTACTCCATAAACCGGTATTATCCTTAAAACGGATATTGAAATTATGTACACCATTACTTAGCGTACTCATCGAGATTAATTTAGTAATGTTTACCTGCTGCTGAACAGTTGTATTTACAGTAACGACATTGGCATAATCGTTATCTAACCAGTATTCGTATCTAATAACCTCAGAATTTGTATTGCTTTCTAAAGCTGATGTTTTATAGAAGAAATGGCTAAGCACGCTACTGTATTTTCCGGAATTGTCGTATGAGCGAAAATTGAAAACATTCAATCCATCAAAAAGTCCTGTGGTTGAAATATTTTTATTGACTAACAATTGCTGAGTTGGAGTAACTAAAGCTGTTGTCTTGTTTGCAAAATCATCGTTAAACCAATAATCATAGCCCGCGATCTTAGGCTTAGTGGTTATTTGTAAATCATCAATGATTATTTCGCTTGAACTTGAAATATCAGTGACTACCAATTTAATTGTGGTTACAATTTGGTTTATTTGAAAAGCTTTATTTCGTGCTGTAGCATCAGGAACCCTATTGTTAACAGGCAAAGCACCCAATATTGCACCACTAAGGTTTACATCGTCTAACAAAACGTAGCCTTCTGAACCCCAGTTCCCATAAATCTCCATCTCTTTCCACATAATTGAATCGACATAAGTCGGGACAGGAAAAGTAACGATAAGTGTTGTTTTATAATTATTAAAACA
>JBBSBD010000198.1:0-11947 GCA_038251675.1 Chitinophagales bacterium
GGTTTAAACATTACTGATATAAACAGGGTAATTAAAACAGCATTTGCTGGTGAAACAGCAGGGGTTGTTTATGAAGGCGAAAAACGTTTTGACCTGGTTGTTAGATTAACAAAAGAAGATCGGAAAGACTTATCGGATGTTAGAGGATTATACATAAGCACTCCAACAGGTGAGCAAATACCATTGGAAGAAGTAGCTACAGTAGAATTTAAAAATGGTCCTAATCAAATTCAAAGAGATGATACCAAGCGAAGAATAACAGTTGGTTTCAATGTACGTAACCGTGATGTACAAAGCATTGTGAAGGAGATACAGCAAAAGTTAAATGCAAACTTAAAATTGCCACCTGGTTATTACACAACTTATGGAGGTCAGTTTGAACATTTGGTAGCTGCCAATAAAAGATTATCCATTGCAGTTCCGGTAGCATTATTATTAATCCTGTTACTGCTTTATTTCACATTCAATTCAATCAAAGAAAGCCTGTTGATTTTTACAGCTATCCCTTTAGCAGCCATCGGTGGTGTGTTTGCATTACTAATAAGAGGAATGCCATTTAGCATTTCAGCAGGTGTTGGTTTTATTGCATTGTTTGGTGTGGCAGTATTAAACGGCATTGTATTGATTGCGGAATTTAACCGCTTAAAGAAAGAAGGCATCACAGATATTTATGAACGGGTAAGAAAAGGCACAAGTGTGAGATTGCGACCAGTATTAATGACCGCAGCCGTAGCATCACTGGGCTTTTTGCCAATGGCATTATCTAATTCATCCGGTGCAGAAGTACAACGTCCTTTAGCAACAGTGGTAATTGGTGGATTGATTACAGCAACCTTTCTCACATTGGTTGTTCTTCCGGTCTTATATATACTGTTTGAAAAGAAAACAAAAAAAGATACAAACATGAAGCGCTCTGTAAATATCGCATTGCTTATTTTATTTATTGCAGGCAGCATTTTCATTCCTTCATATTCATCAGCACAAAATAATACAGGAACAGAAACAAGAATGGTAACGCTACAGCAGGCCATTGATGAAGCATTAAAGAATAATGGAATTATTAAGTCTGCTAATTATACCATTGACTTACAAAGAGCATTAAGGGGAAGTGCGGTTAATATTGATAAAACCAATATCATACTTTCACAGGGACAAGTTAATAGCTTCTACTACGACAATCATCTTAATATCACTCAGCGATTTGAGTACCCAACAGTATATAAAAATCAGTTGCGTTTAGCAGATGAACGAATTAAGGGAAGTCAATACCAGCTTGCAGTAAACCAATTGGATTTAGCTAACAATGTAAAAACTGCATACTATCAATTTGTTTACAACATCAACAAAAGACAGTTATTGTATGCACAGGATACATTGTATAACAACCTTGTAAAAGCAAGCACTGTAAGGTACAGAACAGGTGAGAGCACATTGTTGGAAAAGGCAACTTCTGAAACAGCTTCATTTGAAATAAAGAACCTTATTCAGCAAAATGAAATGGATATATCCATAGCACAACGGCAGTTGCAGGTTCTGCTAAATACTAAAGATGCTGTTATGGTTGCTGATACTGTAATTATTAAAAGAGACATACAGCTTCCAACAGATAGCAGTGTAATAGCAAATAATCCAATGCTGCAATATCTAAAGCAACAAATTGAGATTAATAAAAAAGAAACCGATGTACAAAAAGCAAAACGCTTACCTGATTTTATAGTTGGTTATACAAACCAATCATTCAGAGGCATTCAAAATGTGAATGGTGTAAATGAAAAGTTCACAGGCTTAGACCGGTTCAACAGCTTTCAGTTAGGCGTGGCTATCCCGCTTTTACCCGGTGGTTATAAATCAAAAATCAATGCAGCAAAAATTAATGAACAGATTGCAGCAACAAAGTTGGAATATGAACAAACTGTTTTAGGCGGTCAGTTAAACATCCTGCTTCAGCAATATTACAAACATAAAAGCGCAATTAGTTATTACGAAACTACAGCACTGCCTCAGGCAAGCCTTATCATTAAAAATGCAGAGAAAGGTTTTAGAAATGGTGAACTGCCATACATACAATACCAGCAAAGTCTTTCAACAGCTTTAAAAATAAGAACGGATTACATTGAAGCAGTCTATCAATACAATCAGTCAACACTTGCAATAGAAAGCATCATTGGCATAAAATAAATATTCACTTTCAAATAAAACATAAATGAAGTCAATAATAAATATTCTCTTTTCAATACTTACAATCATCGCTGTTATACCTGCCTGCAACAGCAAAAAATCAGAAGAGAAATCAGAAACAGAAAAGGTTGAAACAAAAGATAGCACTGCAACTAAAGATGAAGTATTCCTTACAGCAGACCAATACAAAGTAGCGGCTATTGAGTTAGGGAAAATAGAGATGCGAAACCTAAGCAGTGTAATAAAAGTGAATGGAACAATTGACGTACCACCGCAAAATGTAGTATCCATTTCTGCACCATTGGGTGGTTATGTAAAAAGTTCAGGGTTGTTACCAGGGCAGGCAGTTCGCAAAGGTCAGGTAGTGGCAGTAATTGAAAATGCTGAGTTCATAGACATACAGCAGGATTATCTGGAAAGTAAAAGCCGTATGGTTTTTCTTTCACAGGAATTGGAGAGGCAAAAAGAATTACGCAAGGAAGAAGTGAATGCAGCTAAAACATTGCAGCAGGTTACATCAGAATACAATATGATGAACGCAAAGATCAGTGCGCTGGAACAAAAGTTATCATTGATAGGCATCAGCACTAAAACCGTTCAGTCAGGAAGAATTTCTAAGACAAGTAATCTTTACTCACCTATTAACGGTTATGTTACTGCCAGCAATGTAAACAGGGGTAAATATGTACAACCAAGTGATGTATTATTTGAATTAGCGAATAAAAGTGATATGCACCTTGCCTTAAATGTTTTTGAAAAAGATGTAAGAAAAATAAACCCCGGTCAGCCTATACGATTTGCTTTAGCCAGCGAAACAGATTATCACAGGGAAGCAAAAGTTTTTCTTATAGGCAAAGCCACAGAAGAAGATGGAACCATACCCGTACATTGTCATCTTACAGTATCTAACGACCCTGCAATGCTGCCTGGCATGTATGTAAAAGCAATGATAGAAACACGAACAGAAGATGTACCGGCTTTACCTGTAGAAGCAATCATTCAATCAGAAGGAAAGGATTACATTTTTATACAAACAGATACCGCACAAAACAAAACAACCTTTAAAAAGATACCTGTTGTAAAAGGAATAGAACAGGAAGGATTTGTAGCAGTAACATTACCGGATAACTTTAATGTAAGTACCAGTAAGATTGTTATAAAAGGAGCTTATGCTTTATTATCAGCAATGAAAAATGTAGAAAAATAATTTCTTTTAAAGCATAAAAAACTTATTTGGATACGGACACTTTAAAACAGATAATATGACTTTCACTCAAACATTTTTTTCCCGCCAATTCCTTTGGGAAATTGTACGCATCATAACAGTGGGATTAGCAAGCCTGTTGTTTTATTTTCATTTGATACCATTACCTATATTGCTTGCTGCAATGGCCTTCGGATTATACTCGTTAGTAAAAGTAGCGGCAACAGATTTATTTAAAGAAAGAAAAATAGGTACTGAAATATTCATCACCATAGCTGTAATTATATCGGTACTTGGCAAAGAATACCTTGCAGGAGCAGTTGTACTAATGATCATATTAATTGCTGAATACATTGCCAGTGCAAGTGGCGAGAAAGCAAGGAACTCCATTAAAGAATTGATTGGTTCAGTACCAAAAACCGCCATTGTAAAAAAGGACGGCAAGGAAGAAACCGTACAAATAAGTGATTTAAAAATCGGAGACATTATACTTGTAAAAGCCGGCGAAAAAATTCCTATAGATGGCAAAGTAACATCAGGTTCCGGCTCCGTTAACCAGGCTCCAATTACCGGTGAAAGTGTTCCACAGGAAAAAACAGTTGGCAGTGATGCTTTCGCAGGAACAATAGTTGAGTTGGGAGCATTGGATATACAAATGACCAAAGCTGGTAAGGACACCGTTTTTTCAAGAATAATTACATTAGTTGAAGATGCAGAAAACGAACAAGCGCCTATTGAAAAATTTACAGATAAAGTAGCTTCGTGGCTAATCCCCATCGTATTCATATTTGTAGGTGCAGTTTATTTTTTTACCCGTGATGTAAGGCTTGTAATTGCGCTTTTAATTTTTACTTCTCCGGCAGAACTTGGCTTAGCAACACCGTTGGTTACCATTGCCGCAATAGCCCGGGCAGCAAGAGAAGGTATCCTCATAAAAGGTGGTTTATTTCTTGAAGAATTGGCAAAGGTTACTACAATTGTTTTTGATAAAACAGGTACATTAACTGTAGGCAGTCCTACCGTAAACAAGGTTGAAATAATAGATAAAAATTATTCCGAAAATGACCTGGTAAAGTTTGCGGCAGCCGCCGACAGACGTTCAGCCCATCCACTTGCAAAGTCTATTTTAAGCTATGCAGATAAGCTAAAGTTATCTTATCCGGAACCTGAAAAATTTGAAGTTATCAAAGGACGTGGTGTAAAAGCTGACGTGGAAGGGAAAGCAATTTTATTAGGCAATAAGGCTTATATGGAAGAAAGTAAAATAGTAATATCTGCTTCTTCAGAAAATCTTACGGATACTGCAATCTATCTTTCATTAGATAATAAGTTAGCAGGTATTTTATATATCTCCGATGCAATTAGAGACGGTGCAAAAGAAATGATTGAAGGCTTAAAACAAAGCGGAATTAAAAATATTGTAATGCTTACCGGTGATAATTCAGAAACCGCAAAGCACGTTTCTGATCAAATTGGTATTACTGATTTCAGGGCTAATTTATTACCGGAGGATAAAATAAATATCATTAAAGAATTACAAAAAGATAAAAGCAAAGTTGCAATGGTAGGCGATGGAATTAACGATGCTCCTGCCTTAGTGCAGGCAAACATCGGAATAGCGATGGGTGCAATGGGAACAGAGGCAGCAATGGAAGCGGCAGACATTGTACTAATGCAGGATAAGTTAGAAAAAATTGCCAGAGCACGAGCCATTAGCAAAAGAGCATTTAAAACAATTAAAGAAAATATTATTGTTGGTGTTGGTGTAGTGCATATAACTGGAATTATTCTTGTTCTGATGAGAATAATCGGTCCTGTTCAGGCTGCTGCTATTCACTTGCTTCCCGACACTTTAGTTTTTATAAACTCAGTAAAACTGTTGAGGGTAAAGATTAAGGAATGATTGATAAGAAAGTGATAGTTCTATCATTACGATATAAAGAGAATTAGTTATGAAGAAACTTTATATACTAACGATGGTACTCATATTCAGTTGTGTCATTGTTAACATCTATCAGCTAATGCATCCACATCACCGTTCAACAGCATATAAAGTTTTGAACACTATAACCCCGGTTATAACACTAATATATTTGGTTTCAATTATAAAAAGAAAAAGACAACTTTTAAAAAAAATTAATGAACAGATCCACAAAATTTTCAGCAAAAATTAAGAAATTTTTTATGACGTTGGGGCCGGGTATTATTACCGGAGCAAGTGATGATGATCCATCAGGAATTGCAACCTATTCGCAGGCTGGTGCAAGGTTTGGCTTTGCCACTTTATGGACCACTGTAGTAACCTTTCCATTGATGGCTGG
Organism: Chitinophagales bacterium; assembly: GCA_038251675.1. Classification (GTDB taxonomy): domain Bacteria; phylum Bacteroidota; class Bacteroidia; order Chitinophagales; family Chitinophagaceae; genus Ginsengibacter. The sequence continues at coordinate 5,704 of JBBSBD010000198.1, forward strand.
TATACAAGAGATGTGTGCAAGAATAGGGCTGGTAACAACCGTCGGGCTTACCACCACCCTAAAAAAACATTACTCAAAACCGCTTTTATATTTTATGATGGTGTTAAGTGTTCCTGCTATGATCTTAAATATTGGTGCTGATATTGCAGGCATGGGAGCAGTTTCTAACTTAATATTTCCATCAGTTCGTCCTATGGTATTTAGTATAGGCTTTACGATCCTGCTGATATTTCTGATTATATATTTGCCTTATCATAAAATTGTACAAGTTTTAAAATATCTCTGCCTTTCATTGCTTTTGTACATCGCTATACCTTTTTTTACACATCCGGATTGGAGTAAAGTTCTTAAGGGAACATTCATCCCTACTCTAAAATTTAATAAAGATTTTATTGAAATAATAGTTGCTATTTTAGGTACAACGATCTCTCCCTACCTATTTTTTTGGCAGGTTTCCATGGAAGCAGAAGATGTACAAAAATCAAGACAATTAATATTAGCAGGAAGAAAGATTGGTAAGAAAACAGAAGCCGGTGCAGAATCAAAGAAAAAAGAAAATCGCTTCATGGGACTAGTAATTAAAAAAATGGAAGTTGATGTAATACTTGGAATGTTTTTATCTGTGATGGTTATGTTTTTTATTATTTTAACTGCGGGCACAGTTTTATTCAGCAATGGGATTACCCAAATTGATACAGTTGAGCAGGCAGCAAAAGCGCTTGAGCCTATAGCAGGGAAATTTTCTTATTTACTTTTTGCAACAGGAGTAATAGGTACGGGTTTAATTGCAATACCGGTATTAAGTGGTTCTTTATCTTATATTATTTCTGAAACTTTTGGATGGAAGGGAAACCTTGATAAGAAATTTAACCAGGCAAAGCCATTTTATATTGTAATAATCATTTCTCTTATTGTTGGTTTATTGATTAATGAAATTGGTATAAGTCCGATCAAAGCCTTGCTTTATACGGCAATATTATATGGGCTTACTTCCCCGGTACTTATTGGTATCCTTTTACATATTGCAAACAATAAAAAAATAATGAAAAATCATACTAATGGTAAACTCTCTAATGTGTTAGGTTTTATAACTTTAATTGTGATGACAGTAGCTGCAGTCGCTTTGATTTATTTTCAATTTTAATGAAGTGCTGATAAAATCTTATATCGATATGTATTGCACTGCAATGATGCGTACACCGAACTATAAAAATCAATAATGCCAAATCCCTTTAGTGCATTAAGAGATAAAATATTTTTAAAACTTTATCTGTCGCAAACCATCAGTTTATTAGGTGATGCATTTACCTGGGTAGGTATTGCATTGCTTGCTTTCCAGTTTGGAGGCAATCATTCAGCAGCCATTTTATCTACAGCATTAACATTAAGAGTAACAGCATTTATTTTATTTGGTCCTTATGCAGGTGTACTTGCAGACAGGATAGACCGTAAGAAAATAATGTACATAACCCACTTTGTACGAATGGGAATAGTGGGATGCTTACCCTTTGTAACCGAAGCATGGCAGATTTATGTACTCATATTTTTCCTAAATATTTTCAACGCCTTTTTTACACCGGCATATAAAGCAGCTATACCACAATCAATAAAAAATGAAGACAATTATAGTTCCGGTATTGCCTTATCAAACGCCACAAATCAATTGCTTGGTGTATTAGGTCCGGGGTTGGCAGGTGGTGTGGCGGCATGGCTTGGTGCAAGACAAATATTTTTTGTAGATGCAGCATCATTTATAATAGCAGCAGTTTTTATTTTAAGCCTTCCATCATTATTAGTTGCAAAAAAAGAAAAAGGAACTGTTGTACAAGCAAAAGTTTGGACAGATATTGTAAAGGGAACACGGCTATTGTTTACAGACAAAGCTGTTCGCTTTGCTTTGCTTATAGAATTTGTAGCTGCTATTGCAGGAGCGCAAATTTTAGTAAACACGGTAGGTTACATAAAAGACCAATTGCATTTAACCGACAAGCACTATGGTTATGTGATGGCTGCATTTGGAGTTGGCGCAGCCGTGGCGGCCTTCGCATCAGGCAACTTTGATAAATCAAAAAACATGATTGCTTCGCTGATCATTGGAGGAGGGTTGGTTTGCGTATCAATCGCCTTCGGTAATTATGTTGCATTTATTCCATTATTGGTACTCTGGGCTATTGCAGGTTTTGGGCAAACGCTGGCAGAAATGCCATCGCAAATATTAATAGCAGAAAAAATTCCAAAGGAGGAACACGGCAAGGTTTACGGAGCACAATTTGCCTAGTCGCATTTGTGGTGGGCATTTGCTTATCCCATTGCAGGATTTACGGGCACACATTTTCAAAACAGGGAGTTTTTAATTGGAGCAGTACTATCGATTGTTTTATTTACTGTCATTATTTTAATATTTTTCCCGCGGAATAAAAAAGCTGAATGAAGGATTTAATTTCTTATTGGCCGAAGGGCTGTTGTGTTTTACAACTTATGTTATCCCCTGGTGAAACATGAAAATAATCGCAGAAAAATTTGTAATATTTATACCGGTAAAGGGTTTTTTGTTGCTCAATAGCATTGCCGCATTCAACACCACCATTAATAATATTTATGGTTGCACCAAAACCTGGTACTCTTCCTTTCAAAGTGTCGCTTTGTGTCGGAACCCATTTGCCTACCATTACATCGTGGCACGATGGTTTCGGATATTGCGGGGTCATCCAAAACCATATTGCGGAAGCAAATGATATAACGGGATCTTTTGATAGTTTATCAGGATGCTGTAAAAGAGTGTCTTTGCTTCCAAACCATGCTTTACTAAATTGACCATAATTATAATTCCAGCTAATTTGCTTTGGCCCTCTTCCATAATAGAATTGTCCTTGAACCGGCGGATAATTAATTTTTGCACTATCAGCATAACTACTTCTGCCTTCTTCATAATTTTCCTCTAAAAAATAGAGCCCCCATTTAAAATAACCGCCAGGCGCAGCATCCCAGCCACCACTCGTTTCCTGCGCAACATTAGCAAGGAAAGCGCATAATTCCCGTTTCCTCGTTTGTTCATCACCTTCAGATAAAAAGCCAGGAAAAACCCTGGCTGCAGTTGCAAAAGATTTAAAGGAATAAAAATCAAGATTGTGAGTAACAGTATCTTTTAGCCCTATCCCGTATCTGTGAGGAAATATATCATTCCATTTTTTAGCATTTAAAAATTTAACCAGGTTGGTCGTCATATTTTTTCCGCCAACATTATTCACAAGAGGGCTATCTAATTCTAATGATTGAGAATAGTTAAACTTATAAAATGATATGCTGATAAAAAAGAGGGTAATAATTTTTTTTTTCATTCCTGTTGAATTGTTTAATAAGTACTCATAAGACAATCCCATACCTCACTATGATGGATCTCTTTTCAAGTTTCCCGGCAAGTAATTCTGTCAACTCTTGCTACATCTATAAATTAAGTGCCTGGTTAAATATGACGTAAAGCTATTTGCTTTTTAGAAGATCCTTTGCCTTTCCTAATAGTGCCTTCGTAAGTCTTTTGCCTCACGACTGAAATAAAGAAAACAATCGGATAGGACTGGCCCTTTGCTTATAGGTGCAATTTAACAGGCATTAGGATTAAAATGGGGAATTGTCATTGCGCAGTTTTAGGAGGAGTTGTATTACTATTAACTATAATAGTTGCTCAAAAACCAAGTGTTCAAAGTGACTGATTCTTGCATTGAGATAAAACCTTTCATTTTTTTGCCACCGTGATAAATCGTTTTATAAGAGAGAAATAGCATTTATAGGCAGTACTTTTATTTCTTCAAAGAAATGATGAGGAGAAGTATGCTTTTTATTAGGAATGTATGCATAAGTGTAACTAAAAAATAAAATTATGAATGAATCAAAATTAGACACATGGCTCGAAAATTTTCAAGCCGGAATTGAAAAACTGCAAATTGAATATGATGCCTTTTTTCTTAAAGAAAAGTTACAGGACTTTTATAACCTGAGAGTGGATAGGGAAAATCAGCATCTTATTTTGGAAATGGTCAAGCATGATAATTTGCCGAAAGAAATTGAATCTCAAATTTTCAAAATTTATGAAACATCGAAACCGGAAGATTAAAAAATGCAGGAGCCTAAAAGTGTTTTATGAATAATTTTTAATGATAGCATGAACCAAATAATAATAGGAAGTATTTTATTGACCCTATTTACGCGCCGTAAAGCCTAACCATTGGTTGCCGGTAATAAATCTTCACATCCTGTCGCAAAGGCGATGGTTGACCATAAAATTGTAATTATTCTTAGTGCATAAATAAACCGCATTAAATAAGTATCTTATACAATCTCTTTAAGTAAATGCAAAATTTTTCCCTTGCTATATTCGTGCTGCCTGGAATTGCCTTGATACTTGTCTTTCTGTTTTATTTTATTTTGAAAAATAAATCATTTGATAAGCCGGCCTTTAAAAAGTTATCTGTTATTATTATAGTGTGGGCTTTGCTGCTGAATTTTATTTGGGAAGTGGCTCAAATGCCCTTATTCGGGGGAATGGTATTCAATATAGAGAATATTCTTTTCTGCGCGCTGGCTTCGGTAGCGGATGCAATTATGACATTACTATTGTATTTTGGCTTTGCGTTTATTTATGATAAACCCTTTTGGGTAAAAAATATGACGCCCTTACGTACAATATCATTAATAATAGTTGGAGGCATTGGTGCTATACTCGCAGAAATCCGGCATACGTCTTTAGGAAACTGGGCGTATGCTGAGAGCATGCCTCTTCTTCCTTTTGTAAATGTGGGTCTGTCACCGGTTCTTCAATTTATGGTACTGCCTGTTATTATCTTTATTATTTGTAGTAAAAAAGTAAAATTTTCAGAACATTAATTTCGATTACCAGGCATCAAAATTGAGGCATATCTGCTCAACTGTGAATACATATTTCAATACGGCACAGACCCGATGGGAGTAATGAAGATGTAACAAAAAATTTTAAAAAATGAATGTTACTATAAAAATTTATAAGGAGAAAAGTTATGAGAGAAATTAAAGCGTTTATCCGGCGAAGTATGGCGGATGAAGTTGTCATGGCTTTGCGTAACGCAGGCTTTATGAGTGTTTCCATATCGCCTATGGAAGGAACAGGAAAGTACACAACAACCGGTGATGCGCCTATTTTTAATTTGCCTCCTATATACAATAAAATGACAAAGCTTGAAATGGTATGCAAAAAAGAGGATGTGCAGCAGATTGTTGAAATCATTCATAAATATGGTAATACAGGAGAAAAAGGTGATGGAATGATTTATGTATCGGAGGTTTTACAGGTTTTTAAAATAAGAACAGGACTTGAAAGTTTGGAAGATATAGAACGAAATGAAAAGGAAAGTTAGAGCGTAACCTGTCACAAAATCTTATAACATTTACCCAAAATAATGTAATAGTACAGCGGTAGGTATGTGGTAAATTTGTAGTACACTAAAAAACAAAAAAATGACAAAGAAATATTTTATAGAAGGCATGAGCTGCGGTAGTTGCGTAGCCCAGGTAAAAGCAGCCGTACTAAAAGTTGAAGGAGTAGAATCTGCAGAGGTACAACTGCAATTTCCCCAGGCAACGATTAAAATGGAAAGTGAGGTTCCGGTTAAGAAGTTTCAATCGGGACTAAGCAATGCCGGGCATTATCACATAACGGAAGCAGAGAACGTTCCTGAGGTCAATACTAAAAAAACACATTCAGGATGTTGTTGTTAAAAACAAGGAAAATAAAATGCATTAGTAATTTAAAATAAAAGATGCCCCCCAAAAGTAGCAGTTGATTTTAAATTTGCAGAAGCCGGTTTTCCGGCTTTTGTTTTTACTCAAAAATTCGGTTTACTCTCTGCAGCATAAAAGAAATTAACCATGGCCAATCCATCTGAACAAATTGAAAGCTTCCGCCAATTTGCGGAAGATGAACTTAACAACCACATTCAGGAATTGCAAACAAATTATCAAAACAGGGGCCTCGCTTCTGAAGAATTAAAACAGCAAGCTTACGCAGAACACGAAAAAATTTATAGCAAAGAACTTTCAGATAAAATGGATGAATTCGTTACCGATGGTAACCAATCTTTAAACCCGGCTTTGACAGATATTAAAGATAAATTTATAGAAAAGATCAAAGCTTCAAATTTGCCATCATCATCTGAAAAATAAAAAGTCTATGAAAAAAATATGCCTTTCTACTTTCAGGGTTTATCTTTTTAAC
>JBBSBD010000199.1:0-11934 GCA_038251675.1 Chitinophagales bacterium
ATTTAATATTTTTTGGGGATTAAATTATGACCGCAAAGAAATTGGCTGGCAACTACATTTGGAAAAGGTAGACTATGATACATCAAGCCTTACACTAATACAGGAATTGTTATTGCAAAAGGTAAATGAAACGAAAAAAATCCTGGTTATAAATAAAACATCGTACCCTGGGAAAAAAGAATTATTTAAAAGGGCAAGACAATGTTATGATGACGCAAAAAAAAAATATTCATTTTTGGAATACAAAAGCGGTTCAGTAAAATCTTCCTTTTACGGATGGCTCGGCAATTATTTGGGATTCACCGGTTATTATAACCCATTTACCGGCGAAGCACAGGTGAATACTACAGTTCCGAAATTTTTACTGCCCTATATCACGCTTCATGAAATGGGACACCAACTTGGGTATGCTAAGGAGAATGAAGCTAACTTTTCAGGATACCTTGCAGCAGCTAATGCAGGAGATACCTTATTCCAATATTCAACTTATCTCGATCTTTTCATGTATGCTAACAGGGAGGTCTATTATTTTGACACAACGCTGTCACGAAATATTGCCGCAAAATTAATTCCCGAAGTAAAAGCAGATTTGCTGGAATGGAGGAAATTTAATGAAGCGCATACGGGCTTTATAGAACCGGCAGTGACATGGCTCTATGGAAAATACCTGCAGATAAACCAACAGCCAAAGGGAATGCGAAGCTATAACCAGGTAATTGGGATGCTTATGGCGTATTATAAGAAATTTGGAAGAATATGAAAGAAATGTATGATGTACGATGTATGATATACGATGTGGAAGAAAAAATTGTCTTTTCAATAACCTTCAAAAAAAGAAACTTATAGTAGCTTTTGCTAAAACGATATTCACTACATAAGACAGTATGTTTCATAAGTCATGTCCCTCTCCGCGGCGGAGAGGGGTTGGGGTGAGGTTTCATCGTCTTTCTCTCACGGGTATCCGCTTCCTGCCTTCACGCGATGGCCTCGATCCTCCGCTATCAGCTTCATTCATTCTTATTTGCCTGCCATTGTAATTTTTGCCGTCCATACTTTTCATCATTTTTGCTGCAGCAGATTTATCAATTTCAACCCACGAGTTCATATCACGAAGATCGATTTTACCTAGTACCTCTTTCTTAAGATTACTTTCATCAAGAATGAATTGTAAAAAGCTGGCCTTGTAAAATCCATCTTTTGTGCCAAGGTTTATAAATAACCTGGTGTAGCCATTATCTCTTTGATATGGGTTCCTTTCTCCACTCCTTCGTTCACCCTGATTTTTGCCATTGGAATTATCATTTCTTCTATCCCGGTAATCTTGCCTGGCATTAAGGTCATCGGCATTTTCATAATATTTTAAAAAATGATCAAATTCCAGCGCAGCAACCCTTTTCAAAACTTCTTCTTTACTAACGTCTGCAAATTTCTTTTGAAGATCAGGCATGTAAGTTTCGTAGTCTCCATGTGAGGTATCTGCAAGTATCAGCTTATCCATAAAATGAAAGAATTGCTTGCGGCATACATCTTTTCCACTTGGAATATCAAGCTTATGAAATTGAGCATTCGTCATTCTTTCTAGCTGCTTTATCTTAAAGGCTTCCCTGCTGTGGCAAATGGAAATACAAATACCACTCTTTCCTGCACGTGCAGTGCGGCCGCTGCGATGTGTATATACTTCAATATCATCAGGCAGCTCAAAATTTATTACATGAGTTATTCCTTCCACATCAATTCCCCTGGCTGCAACATCCGTGGCAATTAAAAGCTGGAGGCTCTTTTGACGAAAACGTTGCATCACTTTGTCACGCTGCTGTTGTGTGAGGTCACCGTGCAATGCCTCAATATCGTAGCCTTCTTTCAAAAGGCGTTCTGTTATTTCTGTTGCATCTGCTTTAGTACGGGTAAAAATAATTCCATACATGCCTGGGTTAAAATCAATCAATCTCTTTAATGTTTCATACCTGGACTGTGCCGGTGTAATGAAATACTGGTGATCAATATTTACATTGGCTGTGTTCTTTTTACCAACCGTGATTTCCTGCGGGTTGGTCATAAAGTTGCGGGAAATAGCTTTTACTTCAGCAGGCATCGTTGCACTAAAAAGCCAAATACTTTCGCGATTAATTGTGTTCTTCAATACAAAATCAATATCATCCCTGAAACCCATATTCAGCATTTCGTCCGCCTCGTCAAGCACTACATATTTTACTTTCTGCAGATCTATCGCTTTTCTTTCTATCATATCTATGAGCCTTCCGGGAGTTGCCACCACTATGTGAACTCCTTTCTTTAGCGCACGTATTTGCATCACTATTGATGCGCCACCATATACAGGCTCAGCTATTATGTTTCGGGCATACTTTTTAAAATCCTGGAGATCATTACATATCTGGAGGCAAAGTTCTCGTGTAGGACACACTATCAATGCCTGCGGGTATTTATTTTCTGGTTCAACAAGTTGAAGTAAAGGCAATCCAAAAGCAGCCGTTTTACCTGTACCGGTTTGGGCAAGGCCGACAAAATCAGTGGTGCCGGACAATAAGATGGGAATAGCTTTAATTTGAATTGGAGTAGGGGTTTCAAATCCCAGGTCAATCACTGCTTTTACAAGCCCCTCATTAAGGCCAAGGCCTTCAAAATCATTCATGTATTATTTTTATTTTTGAGCCGCAAAGGTATGCTATTAGGCTGAAAGAGGGCATCTGTGCCTTGAAATAATATACTTTTTCAAGCGTTTGAGAATCGAATCATTAAACTTCAAAAACATATTCAAGTCTTAAAAACTTCGCGAACAGACTTAACTAACTTTTTTAACTAATGCCATGAGAGGAGTTATATCATTTCTTTTCTTTTCTTTCTTTTTCTTTTCAAAATTATATGCCCAGGAAACTCGTTCTGATAAGGAGATAATGGATTCATTACTCCAAAATGATGAGTTTTTGAAGATGCTGGATAAAATGGACGATGTTCAAAGCTATTTCAGGATCAATGCAGGAATTGGCAACAGGCTGTCTGGTGGAAATAATAAGGCCGTTCAAAATCTCGACCCGCAAAACGAGCTGGTATTAACACCCTCCGCGGGATATTTTCATAAGAGCGGATTAAGCCTTTCATTTGCGGCCTATCTTCTTAACGAGAACAGCAGTTTAAGCTTTTATCAATACGCATTGTCTCCGGCATATTCATATGCTAAAAGCAAGGCCGTAAATGCCCTGGTATCTTATGTTCACTATTTTAAAGAAAGCAAGTATAATGGTTCAGCTTCCCCATTTGACGATCAAATTTATGCAAGCCTTATATTTAAGAAGCCATATATCAAGCCCGGTATTTCGGTAAGTTATTCCTCGGGCAGGTACAAGGAGATTGTAAATGTTGATACTACAGTAATTATTTTAAACAGGCCAACCTTGATAAAATATACAGATACTGCGGTAACGAATGTTTCCTCGTTTACCCTTTCTGCAAGCATTGAACACGACTTCAGTTTCTATACCATATTCTCCAAAAAAGATGGGCTGCGTTTTACGCCGCAGCTTTCTCTTATCTCAGGCATTAATGATTATTCGGTAACTCATAATAGCAGTACCCAATTGTATGGCCTTTATACAAAAAGACGACTGAAAAAATTGCGTCGCTTTCAATCATCCGCCGGTAATGGCAATTTTGAAATTCAATCCGTTGGGCTGGATCTCGACCTGAATTATTCTTTTGGTAAATTTTACATAGAACCGGAAGTGTACCTTGATTATTATTTACTCAAAAGCGATGACAAAGCTTTTACCCAGGTCTACAACTTTAATATCGGAATAACTTTTTGATAACTACCTTGGCATATTAATTGAAAACATCTCCTCAAAAAAAAATTATGAACACGAAACTTTTTTTCCTGACAATTTTGTTTTTTATTTCAACTTCTCTTTTTGCTCAAAAGTTTGATTTTGGAATTAAAGTTGGCGCTAACCTCAGTAAAATAAGCGGTAAATCATTCAAAGACGAATTCACTTTTGGATATCATGCCGGCGTATTTGCTTCGGTGGGCGGCGATAAGTTTTATATTCAACCAGAAGTTTTATTTAACCAGGTTAATACAGATACTGCTTCAGATTTCAGCCAGGTATATCAATTTAATAAGATCAACAACATTCAACTTCACTATTTAAGTATTCCGGTAATGCTTGGCTACAAACTCAATAAAATTATTTCACTGCAGGCAGGCCCGCAATTTGGAATATTGCTTGATCAAAATAAAAATTTATTGGAAAATGGCAAGGATGCTTTTAAATCAGGTAACTTTTCATTGGCGGGAGGAATACAGGTAAAGCTTGCAAAGATCAGGGTTTATGGAAGATACGTTGGAGGAACTACCAATCTTGATAATGTTGGAAAGAATGACACCTGGAAATTGAGTTCTATTCAAATTGGTGTGGGCGTTGCTTTCTGATTCATCTTATGTTTTCAACTTTTCCAACTCTATCCAATTTTATTATTGAGGAGGGATTATAAATATTTAAATCATTTCTCCGGTGCTGTACTACATAGTCAACACCGTTTTTTATTTTATCGCTTACGTCGTAAAAATTGTGAGGATAGTTTTTACCGGACACATTCGCAGAAGTAGAAACTATAGGAACACCTGATGCATGAATAAGCGAAATGCAAAAATTATCTTTTACAATTCTTATGGCAATTGTCCCGTCTTCATTTATAAGAGTAGCGGGTAAATTAATACCCTGTTCGAAAATGCCCGTAACCGGTTGGATACTGGTTTCAAGAACATCAATAAGTTTTTTTGAAGGTTGCGAAACATACGCGTGTATTTCACTTGCATCGGAAACAAGAATAATCATAGATTTTTCTTCTTCTCGCTTTTTAAGATCATAAATTTTTTTTATCGCGATCGCGTCCGTTGCCCTGCATCCAATTCCCCATATTGTATCGGTTGGGTATAAAATAATACCGTGGCTTTTAAAAGCTTCAATTGATTTTAGGATATCGTCTTCAAAAGTTTCCAACGCTATATAGTCAATAATTGAGAGGTTTCAATAGTGAGTGCACATTTAAAATGCCCCAATGGGCAGGCTTTCAAGCCGTGTAAGGAGCAAGGCCTGCACGAAAGTACTTCTTTCGTTTCCACAATGATAGATTTTGATGATAACGGATAAAATCCAAAGCCTGGAATTGTTGAACAAAAAATTGATGTAACAGGCGCATCCACCGCGGAGGCAAAATGCAATGGAGCTGAATCATTCGTATAGTTCATAGCGGCGTTTTTCATTAGCGCAACAGAAGCAAGAAAACTTAATTTTCCCGCAAGTACTTCAACGTTTTTGTTGGCAGTGATACCTTTTATTTCATCGCACAATATTCCATCTTCGTTTCCTCCCAATAAATAAATACGGTATTCAACAGGAAAATTATTAATAAGGTCTACCCATTTATCCGCCGGGTATTGTTTGGTAAACCAAACACTTGCAGGCATCACACATACATAAGGATTGCCGGTGTATCTTTTTATTTCATCATAATTTTTATAAGAAGGGTAGAGACGCGGCCTTGTAAAAATATCATCAGTGAAATGCGCTATCAATTCGTTGTTTCTTTCCACCTCATGCTTTCCGTTGGCGAGATCGTGTTTTATTTTTTTTGTAAATAAAAAACTCAATGGGTTTTTATCAAATCCCACTTTTTCTTTAGTCCCTGAAAATGCGGTAAGTATGCCCGTAGAAGCAAATCGCTGAAGATTAATTACGGTATCGTATTTATTCCTTCTTATTTTTTTGAGAAGGCTAAAGAGATTTCTATTTTTATTTTTCTTTTTGTCCCATATCAGCGTTTCATGTAAAAAAGGATGATCCATTAAAAGCCCTTCATTTCCCTTTCTTACCAGGAGATCAATTTGTGCTTCGGGGAAAAACCGGTGCAGCTTTTCAATTATAGCCGTGGCAAGCACCACGTCACCGGTGAATGCTGTTTGTATTACAAGAAATTTTTGCATGGGCCGCCAAAGTTATCAATTAATCATTTGGATATTTTTTATCATTACACATTATGTTTGCAAAAATTAAAAAAACATGGATTTACAAAAAATGATCAACGAAGCCTGGAGTAATCGTGAGCTTTTAAAAGATGAAGTTTATACCGATGCTGTGAGAAATGTAATTGACAAAGTAGATGCTGGTGAATTGCGTACAGCCATGCCAGTAAGCGATTCACTATATAATAAAGAATCCTCACAGGTATGGAAAGTAAATGAGTGGGTAAAGCAGGCAATACTGCTCTATTTTGGTATCCAGAAAATGGAAACATACACATTGCCTCCTTTTGAATTCTACGATAAAATGAAATTAAAAAAAAATTATAAAGACTTAGGTGTGAGAGCAGTGCCGCATGCTGTTGCAAGATATGGCGCTTATCTTGCAAAAAATGTAGTGCTTATGCCGAGTTATGTCAATATTGGCGCTTATGTAGATGAAGGTACTATGGTAGACACATGGGCAACTGTTGGCAGTTGTGCACAGATTGGAAAAAATGTACACCTGAGTGGGGGCGTAGGTATTGGGGGAGTCTTGGAGCCCTTACAGGCAAGTCCCGTGATAATTGAAGATGGTTGTTTTATTGGCAGCCGTTGCATTGTTGTAGAAGGAGTAAGAGTGGAGAAGGAAGCTGTATTGGGTGCCAATGTAGTGCTTACGCAATCGACAAAAATTATCGATGTAAGCGGAAGCGAGCCTGTTGAAACCAAAGGCGTAGTGCCACCACGGAGCGTGGTAATACCAGGCACTTATAATAAAAAATTTCCCGCCGGTGAATATGGAGTGAGTTGCGCATTAATCATTGGTAAGCGTAAAGAGAGTACTGATAAAAAAACAAGTCTCAATGATGCGTTAAGAGATTTTAATGTGAGTGCGTAATATTGTATTTTTTATATTTGCAGCGGTTCATTGCAGGGTCATTGGTCAATAAGTCATTAGTCAATGATTTGACCATTGTCCATTGACTATTGACTTAAATAAGCCCGGGTGGCGAAATTGGTAGACGCACTGTGTTCAGGTCGCAGCGTTCGCAAGGATGTGCTGGTTCGAATCCAGTCCCGGGCACTTGGTAAACCCTATAAATTATTGATTTATAGGGTTTTTTGTTATTTTGAATGCCGATTTTGACCATTTTTTCAAGCTCATTACCACTAAATCCGGCACAAATTTGGCACACAGTCTGTATGAATATTAATACTGGCTTTAGATGGTTGGATGTAAAACCCTTAACGTGGGAAAATATCAAAACAACTAGCATCATTAATATTATGCAAAAGAAAACCAGTGAAATGCTTGATCTCCCAGGTTCATGAAAAATTAATCGTATGCCACCAGGATAATTGATTTCTACAGAACCGGAAGATGATGGTTTTGCAACCTGAAGCTTAATAAATGAACCGGCAGTACCCTGCACGCCGGATTGCCGCATCCTATAGCGTTTATACCAATAATGAAAAACATGGTACCGGATCGATTGTTGCTCACAGAAGACTTTTTGTGTAAGGCCGCTTTGTTGCCATTGCTCTATCGAAGAAAACATTTGTTGACGCACTTCAACTTGTAACTGCATGATATTTTATTGAACAGGAAATCTATCTTTGATTTTGCCAGATCACAACAGGCACTTAGACGGTGGGATACGGTGTAAACAACTTCCACCGTCCCTCGGAGATGACTTCGATATTGATGTCTGTCACTTTGATGGCGGTATCGTCATCAATCGCATAAACAGGAACGGGAAGCCTGGATGCCCACTTTTCTGCGTTGGTAGACGATGATGCAAAGTGGTCCTTATTCCCGAAGTGAGGAATTACTGCGAAGTTGGTTAAACCCATCCCGTGTGCAGTAACGAGAATTCCACTTACTTCTCCGTTGGCCGAGGAAAAAACGATTTCCTCAGATGTTAAAGGACTGCCGGCGCAAGAGCGTTCTTCACTGTAAGTCTCAGCGAAGAGAGAGGCTACGGCTATGCTACCGGCGCTAACCCCCACATACACCAAGTTGCCAGGTAAGGAGGGCAAGCAATCGGTAAGCCCCGATTGCTGCATCCAATAGCTGATAAAAAGCGGATCGCCGCCCCAAACGAGCAGGGCATCCGCTTCCGCAAGCGTTTTTAGCCACTTGTCCCTATCGATGCTTGGGAGTACGCTTAACTCAAGTATTCCTATCGATTTCCAGCCCAATTGGCACATGCGTGGTGCCGCATCTCCGCCGATAGGATTCCAGGCATAATACTGGCCGTTCCGAAACGGGTATACACCTGTAGGAACGAAAAGAGCATTTGCTTCAAGCAATCGGCTTGCCCAAGAGTTCAAGCAATGCATTATGAATGCTTTTGTTACTAATACCTGAAGAAGTTAAAAGAAGTTTCATTGTCCCGGGTTATAAAATTATTTCAATTTGTCTACTTATGCCATAGCGTAACTAACCTGAATTATGTTTTTATAATGATGCACAACAGAAAAGTATTGCCGAGGCGAAGGATATAGAATTCCGTCAGGCCCGGCAGCCGAAGCCAAATTTATATTTAAAAGTCATGATTTGCGCTATAGCTAAATTTATAATGTTGAGCAGGAATAATAACTAACTGTAAAACAAAAGTTGACAGACGCGTTCCGTCAGTATGCATTTTGGCAATACAGTCGTTAGCAGAGGTTATGCTTGCCATTCCACCTTCTTATAGTCGTTTTAAAAAGAAAGAAAATAGCTGCAACAATGTTCATTATTCCAAACCAATCACCATAACGCTTATAAAGAGTGTTAGTTTGATCAGTTGACACTTCCCCAATCAATGCTTTGACCTTACCGTTTGAGCAATTTGACTCACAAGTAACCCTTCCATAACAGTCGCTGATGGTTAACCTGCCTTGCCTTGCAGTTCTTACTTCTGAGAATCCGTTTTCTACACCTCTTAAAATAGACATCCGCGAATGAAGCCAGTCATCAACTGCAAAATCCCATGCCGGAATATACATGAGTGTCGCTCCGCTTGCACCATACTTTTTAATATAATCTGGGAAGTCAAGGTCTTTGCAAATGCCTATTCCCACCTGCATGTTATTCAATGCAAACAACCCAACCTTACTGCCCGCCAAAAACTGGCTTTCCAATCCTTTAACGAGAAACGCTTTATTGTAATCCATCACAACGTTGCCCCAGGCATCAATTACTAAAGCTGAGTTTCGTGCTTTGTCGTTTTTAAAATTTGTATAGCCTGTAATGATAGCAATATGATTTTGACTTGCCGAACTACTTAAGATATTGATTGCAGCAGAATCTGTTTCTCTGTTTATATTAATTGCTCTTTCCGGCAGAACAGCCACTTTTGCTCCCAGTGCAGCAAGTTTTGTAATTTCCTGCGCATAATTTTTTATATGTTGAAGTTCCTTTTCAATGTCAATGGTATTTCCCATATTATGCGTTTTTTCTTCCAGAACAGCAAGCCCAACTGTAGTTGTATGTGTTTGGGAATTGTCGCTGATTCTGTTCGTTCCAAAAATTAGTACTGTTGCAACCAAAACAAATGAAACAACTATCAAGGGCTGGAGTTGATTTTTTTCGGTGCGGTAATGCGAACCTATTGCCAAAGCAGAAGGAATAAAGGTCACCATAAAAGTGATACCTAAAATGCCTGCTACTGATGCAATCTGAATAAGAGGCAGGAAATCCGATTGTGAGTAGGCAATACTTGCTGCTGTTCCATCCGGTGATAATTTTACCAATAAAAATTCAAAGACGGTAAAGAAAACAGGAAACGCAAAAATGGCATACCAAGAGTTGGTTTTAATAACAGCCCTGCGGGTAATAATCATTATGAATGCAAAAATCAACGGAAGAATTATTGTAAAAATGATGGCAGGTAATAAAGTCGCAACGGTAACCAGGTAGGTGAACCAGCTAAGTCTGCCAATCAAATAAGATAGGAAAGAAACAAAGAAAGTTGTCTTGGCTGTGGCGTTAAAGGAAACTAGCAATACAGGTATGGGTGCAAACCACAAAAGGTACCAGAAATTTCCATTTAGTCCATTAGAGAAATACCAGCATAGACCTGACACAATAATAGCTACCGGGACAATCATTTTTCTTAAGAAGACAGTGTTAATTCGTTTGTAATTCTTCATGCAATAGATGTTACGTTGTAACAGCGTCAAAACTACTCCTCTTTGCTGGTAGAAAATTGTAAGTTTTAGACAGCCTGATGGCTGAGAAGAAAACCTGCGATGACATTGTGTTCCTTCTGAAAATGTTTGGGCGTAGTGCCGGTAAATTGATGAAAGTCTTTAATGAAATGTGACTGGTCGTAATAGCCACAGTCATAACAAATGGAAGTAAGAGAATTCTTAGTAGACCGCATTTGCCTTATTGCTTTATTGAAACGTACAAGCCTGTAAAAATACTTTGGTGTGTACCCAACATATCTTAAAAAATCTCTTTCCATTTTCTTGTAATAAGACTCGTTTTCATTGCACAGAACATTTACAGAGATAAAGTTGCTATTACGAATGATGTCTACGGCTTTGTTGCAATCTGGCCATCCTTTTGCAAAACCTTTTAATAGTTGACTAAGTAACTCATCAAGTAAACAAATTCTCTCAGGTTCGTTTTTCTTTTCCAATAATCTGCCTTCCCACTCCCTCGAAGCACTGCTTAACACATCTTCAACTGGAACTATTTGATTCAGTAAAAAAGCGGCCGGTATTTTGGTAAAGGCACTCATTGCTCCTGGTTTGAAACGAACACCCAGTAGGTTTGTATTGCCGTTTTGTTTTGTGTAACAAATATGACTCCTCTGCCCCATAATTTGTGCATGAGTAACGGCTTGTCCGTTTGATAAATCATTATTCAATAGAAACCGCATAGGACTGCCGAAGTTGAAAATCATCTCTATTCGTCCACCCGGTATCAAACGCTCCCGTGGTGACATAGTCATCTCAGTATCCTGGCATATCCAGAAGCACTCTATGAAGTTGCACAGTACTTTTGACGGTTTGTATTGTGTGTATCTAAGCATTTATTGTTGAAGACTGATAAGTAATTTCTGCCAACGTTTGTATTGCCGAAGGGCAGGAAACCGATGCCGGTCCTTAAAAAATTAATCAGCCTGCGAAATCCATGGGGTTGCAACATTTGCCTTCTGTCTAAGTAATAAATTTAATTGGGCAATGTGGTGTTGAACATGTCGAAAGTTGTAAAGCAGAATTTCCAATCGATTATATTTAATCACAAATGAAGAACAGAAGTTATGCATGTTAAGTTGTTTTCTTCCATTCCTTATTCTTATGAATTAATTCTTGGTTTCTTTAAATTTTGCCTCTGTCTTTCATTCCGTTGTCGCTACTATGACCGCTAACTCGCGCATTTCCGAATATACGAACATTCCAAAGCCTTATTTACAAAAAAATATCCTTATTAATAATCAGTAAGCTAAGCCACTTTCGCGAAGCACATATTAAAATTAGTTGAGACGCGTAATACAGCCATTTTTCATCTTTATATCTTTATATACTTCCGTGGCCATTACTGAAAAAACGATACATGAAGGAAGAAATGTAAAGCATAAGAGAAGACCTGCGTAAGCTTTCGAAGTCAAAAATCAACACCAAATTTTTAATACATAACGGCATACCTTAAACGTAAAATAATTATCTCCCTGGTCGTGCATTTTATAACCGGCCTTTACACATAATATAAAGCAAATGTCCTGAGTTACACCTGTCCGCTGTGGCGGAAACTTCAGGACAGCAGTTCTTTTATTATTCGTTAACCCCCGAGATACCCACGCACATCAAAACTGATTTATTTAATGTATAGAAAAGATTTATTCGGGTAACACTCCCCGGCTGTTAGCATGTTTCCAATGGTGAGGTAAGAGTTCATGTATTCTATTGATGGGCCAGTC
>JBBSBD010000200.1:0-11802 GCA_038251675.1 Chitinophagales bacterium
CTAAAATAGTGGGGAGGATATTGATTTATTTCTTCAGAAAAATTGATTTCTGCAGGTAGTGGCGTAAAGGTTACCGGATCAAAATATTTATAGATTTCTTTAAACAGCGACGAGTCTTTTTCGATAAGCCCGCTTACTTCCAAAGGAATACTTTCAATTTCAAATTGCCTGCATACATTTAATAATATGTAAGAAACATCTTCCGCAGCTTTATATGAAAAACTATTTATCAAAAGAACCTTACCATCTTTACTGAGAGTTACTACAATTTTATGCGGATAGAATATTACAGATAACTTACTGCCATCGGCAGATATATTTTTTATGAGAAGCGAATATTGATGAAGGCCTTTCCCCCTGGGGAACCTGTTACCTGTTTCCCTGATAATTTCCGAAGGCATTCGATAGCAATTGTAAACTTTATGATCCAGGAGCACATCTGTAACAATCACATCATTCTCAGTGAAATCACCATGAATCATATTTAGCACCTCTGCATTATTCTTTGAATTATACATTGAAAAGGGTACTAATACACTTTCTGGAAAAGAATAAATAATATTCACATTCATAAAATTTTCTGAAAGTAATTCCGTCTCCTCGAAAATTTTTTGAAATATTGGAAAATGATTTCCGGGAATGATATTGGTAAAATGATATACCACAAGGGCAATAAAGGTATTCGTTTCGCAGTCCTTAACGAGGTAAGAAAATCCCTCGTTACTTACTTCACATACAAGCTCACAATTACCTGCATTAATGTTATCGGGTAATATTTCAAATACGGGTTTCAAAACATGTTCATTTGATCATTTCTATTGCCGCAATAATAGAATATTTTTCTGAGTCTTTCATCCGCAAATTCCGTGCATAGGGAATAAAAGACTGAATTAAGGCCGTGAAACAATAATATCATTTACATATTCTAATTTGATTAACTTTTGTAATGGCTCATGATTCCGACGGTGATTTTTTTTTCGTTAGCTTTGCCACCCAAAAAATATAAGCAAAAATGACTAACAGGACATTCACAATGATTAAGCCGGATGCAACGGAGAAAGGACATACAGGCGCTATACTGCAAAAAATAAACGAAGCCGGTTTCAGGATCGTAGCTATGAAAATGACTCATCTTTCAACGAGTAAAGCCGGCGAATTTTATGAGGTGCATAAAGAGCGCCCATTCTATGGAGAATTGGTGGAGTTTATGAGCCGAGGTCCAATAACAGCAGCAATACTTGAAAAGGAAAATGCCGTTGAAGAGTTTAGAAAACTGATAGGAGCAACCAATCCGGCGCAGGCTGAAGAAGGTACTATCAGGAGGTTATTTGCAGCTTCAATAGGCGAAAATGCAATACATGGAAGTGACAGCAATGAAAATGCAAAAATCGAAGGAGACTTTTTCTTTAGTAAACTGGAGCAGTTTTAAGGCGGACCAGCCAACTTATTCCATCCATACGTTTATTAAAAAATCCCCGGTCCATTTACCTTCTGCCATCATATTCTCCCCTATTATGATTTTGTAAACACCGGGTATTTTTATTTCATAGCGCATCTCTCTTCCAAACGGTCCGTCAAATTTTCCATCGGGCATTTCTATTTGATTGATACGAATGTTAGCTGAATCACTTTTAACTACTAACATCGCATGCATCATTTTTCCGGAGACAATAGAAAAACTAAGTTCTGGCTTATCGCCAAATCCATTGATGTGTTTCTGTTCGGTTAAAGTGTCACCGCCGGCGTGTAAAATGCGCACGAATCCCTCCAATGAGCCTTTTTTTTGCAATGAATCAATTGCAGGTAGTTTTTTCGACCCTGCATTTTGCAATATATCGGTATTCTCATTTTCCTTTTCAATGGAATTAGATTGATTGCAACCTGTAGTAAAATAAAATGCAATCGATAAAAATAAAATTCCTTTCCACATAAATTATTTATTTATTCAACAGTGGCTCCGCCTTATAACCTGCTTTTCGCAAAAGATTTATAAGTCCGTTATCTCCCGTAAGGTGTCCTGCTCCTACGGCCACAAAAACGCTTTCTTTGTTCATGATTTTTTTCAATTGCGTAACCCAATTTCTGTTCCTGTTATTCAATAAAAGATCCTCATATTCATCGGAGCCGAATTCATTTTTTACAATCATGCTTTGCATGGAATCCAGGTTTTGCTCTTTGTATAAAGTAACCATATCATCAAATTCTTTCTTATATACAGGAAAACTGTCAATATTTTTTAATAGTTCTTTGGCCTGCCAATCGTAAGGAATACTATCAAATACCGAAGCCTGGAATTGCATGGTTTCCAGGCCTTGTATTTCCTTTTTATTTTCCTTTGCAACTTTTAAAAGTTCTTCCTCCACGCCTGCAGGCGTAGTACAGTTCATCATTCTTGGATATAATAATGCTACCAAAAAATAAGGTTTTGCTTTTTGAAACATCATTATGGGAGCATGCAAGGTGTCATTAAAGTAGTTCTTCACTCTTTGATATTCTTCCGGCGAATACAGGTCCTCCAGCTTTTTTCCATTTTTCATATTCATTACAAGCATACCGCTTAGTAATGTTGAAGGATCGTCCATGTCAAGCTCCATGTACATTTCCTTGCTGGCCTTTACAGCCTGTAATAACTGATCACTAAAATGAATATCATCTTTGCAAAGCAAATGGAAAGTACCAAACAGGAAACTCGGCTGGGCAAGCCCGTTACCACTTACCTGCCACAGAAGTGTGTTATCATCTTTTTGTACTTTGAAGGAATGTTCAGACTGTCCTTTGCAGGCAGCAAAACAGCAACAAAACAGGAAGCCGAAAATAAACAATTTCATAAAAATTACTTTTGGTAAAAATAGGAAATACCGCGTTGTAACGGATTTTGATTCAGCCTTAATGACTACCATTCATTTATCACTTTTTTATTCGCGGCAAAACGTCTTGAATTAATAGCCGAACCCAGTAGGCCATCGAACCCAATACGGTAGGTATATACAGGCTTAAATCCATTTTGGAAACCTGCAACCACATCAACCCGGAGAAGCTTGAATATATTTTCCAGGCCTGCGAAAACTTCACCATATTTTCTGTCCGGATTTATATAAAGTGCATTCGTTCCATCTACGAGGTGCCAGTTGAGCTTTTTAAGCAACGGAATTTTATTAGTAAGCAATCCATTCAGGTGGTGCTCAAAATGAAGTTCCGCGTAAAACGATGAGGTGTTGCTAAACATATAGTATTGGGCAAGTTGAAATGTTTTTACATATTCTTTGGCAATCACTGAAGTATTTCCATAGAAATGTTTATAGTCCTGCGTATATACTGAATTGGCATTTAGAAAACCACCGAGCTCTGCTTTATAATTTATGGAACCCGCGAGTTTCAAATTCATATTATCGGCTACGCTAAAATGCCATTTGTCAAAGTCCGCATCACTTCCAAGAATATTCTTAAATCCTTTAGTATAATCGAGGGCAAAGGTTGGATACTTTGAGCCTATCGCAAGCTTTGAATGCGGAAACTGAATATATTTTTGCCCGGGTTTTATACTTAAAGATGCATGTAATATTACCGCCTGGTTTGGCGTAAACTGGGCGGGTAAAATATCAACCGGATAGTTGGGTGTAAACCGGTCCCGGTACTTTTTAAAGAGTATAAAATCAGTTGTATTGTTCAGAGGCGTCCTGTCTTCATATTCACCCTCAATGGTAAATTTTGCACCACTCTCCCATTGTTTTGCAAAACCGGCTTTACCAAAATAGTTTTCATAAATCTTCATATCATTCCGGCCATACAGTAAAGTTCCAATGCTATTACCAAGGGCATCGAGGGCACTTTGCTTAAAGAACTGGCTCACACGTTTTCCACCGGCGATATAAAATGATTGTTTCTTAAATTTTTCATCAATGCTAAAATCTTTGCTGGCAAAATTGAACCCCCCCCACGCGTTGAAATGATTGTTATTAAAGCCATAACGAAGGTCTCCGATAAGGCTTACGTTGCTATTGATTCCTTTTACAAATTTTGAAATAGTGAAAGACGGATTGATTGCTACACCTTCCACCGTATTATATTGCAATGCTTTTAACAGAGGATCAAGCTCAAATTGATAATTACTTTTCGCTTTGCTGTAGTGAATCCTGTTTACTCCGGTCCAGAAAACCTGCGCTAATTTTATTTTACCCTGCTTCTTTTTAAGCGAATCTATATTCTGTAAAGAGGAATCTTTTTTCAATTCATAAATACTGTCTTTTACCTGGTAATCTTTTAGTTCTTCAGGCTCTAGTGGCACAGGCCTCGTGCTATCCCAATATGCCTTGGTTTTTTTATTTACAGCAGAGTCGTATTTTATAACAACCCGATCGAAATATTTTTTTGAGAAACCAGGTTCAAGATTATATTTTGAATAAACATTTACAAAATCTCCTGAAGCGCTTATGCCCAGTTGGTTAAAATTAAAACGTAAGACCTGGCTTTTAATGCACCAAACATCATCGTTTACCGGCACGTGTATTTGTGAGATGGAAAGAGAATCTAAAATTTCGAGCTGTGATTTTTTTGTAAGAAGAAGATCACAACTATAAATACGCCAGTCACCTTCTGTAATATTTATGATCCCTGAAAAAAGAGGTTCGTAACTTCTTGCGGGGATAACCCGAATGGTATTGACCTCCCTGCCATCCTCAAAAAAGCTCCCAAGGAATTTATATTTATAAAAATTTAAAGCATTGCCAGCAATAGGAGAAACAAAGCCGCGTGGATTAATTTGTGAAGCAAACACGTTTACATTATTTTCATAAAAACTTATAATCGCGGGGAAATTAAATCCAAAACCATTGCTGCCGCTTTCTCTTGCTGAAATTACTTCAAGCTTAAATTTATCGGGTTGCTGTATAGACAGCTTTGCAACGGATTCCGACAAATAAATAATTCCTTTGCCCGTAGAATCAAGGCCCATACTGCCTCTGTCTTCATCAGGAATTTTTTGTCCCATTACTTTTTGAGGTAAATTTTGCAGCCGGATAATTCCTTTTATATAGATCTCAGCTTCAAAAGCCTTCACTTGCTTTTCGTAAAATGCCCGTTTTTTTATAGCCTCTCTTATAATTGCGTAAGCAGGATCCTCGCCGCCTTCTTTGATAATTATTTCTTTCAATAATAATTTTTGAAGGCTTAGCGTAAAATTGATTTGCTCGTTTTTTGATGAAAGAGAAATGGTTTTTTCCCCGGCGGTATAGCCCACATGCATACACACCAGCGTATAAGTGCCCGGCGATAAATTAAAACTATAACTGCCGTGTGCATTTGCAATTACGCCTTGTGGCGTTCCTTTGATAAGAACCGATGAGAATGGAAGAATATTCCCTTCGGCATCATACACGGTGCCTTCAATTTTTTGCGCAAAAACAGAAATCGAAAAAAAAGAGAAAATGAGCAGCAGCAGTTTTTGCATAGGTGAATTTAGTTTCAAAAAAAATAGCCGGATGTGAAATGCTTATTAATATTTATAAACCAGCAAGGAAAGCTTATTCCTCCGAATGCCGGTAAGGCCGAAGGAAACTTGCGGTGAGGGCCGCTAATCCTGCTACCAATGCGCCAATCAAAGCTGTAGTTAGTATCAAAAGAAATGTGTTATCGGCTTTAAAAATCAAAAGGGAAACCCGGTGGGCCAGGATATCGTTGTTACTACTGCTAATCCAAAAGCTCATGATACCCCATAATAAAAACAGCGCTGTAAAGCCGGAAAAAAAAGAAACAAGAGGCGTTTGTCTTATAAGTGCTGCAACTAAAAAAGCAGCTATCCCAATGCTCCACCACGGAAAATAAAGGCATGCACAAAAACTTAAGAGCATTATAAGTATGATGGAAATTAAAAATTTCATGAAGAAAAAATGATTGATTATTTTATTAAGAACGATTCAACTTTTATATAAATTTTTAACTGCCGTGAGAAAATGTCATTTTCCATTTTACTCTTTTATCATTTGCTTCATCAGCCTTCATTACCCAAAGAATATTGTAATCTCCTTTCACCCATGTGTTGACAAAATCGTCATAAAACCTGCTGCCCGGATTACCACTTTGGCCGCCCGGATATACTCCCCAGGCTTCTGTTTGTGGCTCTAAACTTACGATCATACGCCAACTGGGGCCATGTTGGCTCTTAGTTGCATTTATGCTGTGGCCACCTCCGCCAATGGGCAGGTGCTGCCTGCTGAAAGCCTCAATACGGCCAAGATGCTGCACCTGCGTATCTTTATACTTGCCCCATTCCAGTATTCCTTCCTCTTCTACATTTTTAAGAGCCTTTGCTGCATTCTTAAATGCGGATGTTACAATGTCCTCCAATGTTTCAACCTGTGGTGTATTAATGTCATCAATAAATTTAAAGGCAGAATCTTTTAAAATATTATCCAGCAATGTGCTTTCATGTGGAAACACCATCGAATTATGGGATTTCATGAACTCATCTTTCCACACCCTGTTTTCAAGACTGTCCCACGCCAATACAAATATGGTCGCGCCTTTTGACTGCACCTCATCTCGCAGATCCCATGCTTTTAGTAATTCATAATATTTTCTTTCATCACTGTTGAGTTTTGCAACATCTATATTTTTAAGTAAAACAGGAACTGCCATTCCAGCAAAAACATTATAATTATCTGTCTGCAGTTTCATCATGTCCTGCGGAGTAATGTTATTCATTTCATTCAATCTCTTATTGATTTCCCATCCACGATATGGCGGATAGCTTCCGCCAAGATAATAGGGATAAGATGTATCAGCCGGCAATTGATTGGCACTGCTTACAAATCCTCTTTCAGGATCTACCATGTGCGGATTTTCTTCCTGTGGAATCATTCCCTGCCACAGGTAACTGCTATCTGTACCCTGCATTACAAAGTCACCCTGCCGTTTCCATTTTGCCGGAAATTCTCCCTGGTCCCAAATCGCTATATCCCCGCTCTTGCTGGCGAAGAGGCAATTTTGTCCGGGTGTATGTAAATTTTTTATCGCTTCTAAATAGTCGTCGTAATTTTTTGCCTTATCGAGAAGTGTGAACATTTTTAGTTCATTACTTGGATCGTGCGCTTTCCACCTTACAGCATAATATTTTTCATTGGTCGTTCTTCCACCACTGAATGATTTGTCGTACATGACGGGACCAATATTCGTATAAGCTACCGTATCTAAAAAATCAGGTTCACCTTTGGTTTTAATGTGTTCAATTCTGAAAGTAGTTTTGTGCCATTCATTATTAAACCAATATTCTTTACGACTATCATCGCGGAATTTTATCTCGTAATAATCACGTACGTCACGCATTGCATTGGTAAAACCAAATGCACAACTATCATTGAAACCGATAATAATTGCAGGTGCACCGGGAAACGAAACTCCATACACATTGAATGTTGGCGTTGAAATTTGCATCTCGTACCATAGTGACGGCAGGTTCAATCCAAGGTGCGGATCGTTACACAAAATCGGATAGCCGCTTTTAGTTTTTATACCGCTCACCGCCCAATTATTACTCCCGTTATCAGGGTCTGGCTTTTGTTCATCTATGGTTGCAGAATCTTTTTTGTCATAATAAAGCGAATCAGCAGTCGAAGGAATTTTGAGTTCTATTCCGGGAGCAGGAAATACAGTGCCCTTTGGAACAATGGGATCGAGAGAATCCATTATTATTGGATATATCTTGTCAAAATCGGCAGAAGAAAAAACTGATTTTGCATTGGTATTTTCAAAATCGTTTTCGGCTCCGGCAAGGTCGAGGCTCATAAACTTTAGAAATAGCGCTGTTTTTAGGTTGTTCCATTTTTCAGGCTTGTGCCCAAGTAATTTGTATTCTATCGGAAGGGTGCTTTCTTTTAATGATTCGATATAAGCATTCACCCCGGCAGTATAATTATTACACTCTGCCAAGGTTGCAGGATCTTTTTCCACTTCTTTCAAAGAATTTTCGGCAGCGAAAACCATTCCCAATCTCCGTTTATCACGGTCGTAGTCTCTTGCCTTTTCGCCAACGAGTTCGCTTAATCTTCCCGAGGCTGCATACGTTTGAAATTCCATTTGCCATAGCCGGAATTTTGCGTGCAGGTAACCTTGTACGAAAAACGCATCATCATCCTTATCCGCGAAAACATGTGGCACAAGCCGGTCATCAAAATACACATTTACATTTCCCTGCAATTGCGGGAAAGAAAGTTCATCGGAAAAATTGGCGTCAACCGACTCTGCGTTTTGCCATACACCGCTTTGAGGAGCTAACAATTTCCCCAAAGGCGCAGGTGTCACCATGGAAGTATTCAGAATTAGAATAACCGTTATAGTGAGTAAACCAAAGATGGAGAAGGGAACTATTTTCATATACACGAATAAAAGTGTAAAATACTAAAAAGATTTTGAGGGTCAAATATTCACAAAGACTTTGATATTATTGGTTAAGAAGTTTTAAAAGTTGCTCAACCTCTTCCATTGAATTATAAGAATGTAAAACGATTCGCAGCCGTTCGCTTCCTTTCGTCACTGTAGGATATAGAATGGCCCGCACGTCATAATTATAATTCTGCAAAATACCAGCTACCTTTCTTACCGCATCATTGCCTGGAATGATTACTGCTTGTATTGGCGTGCTGCTTTTGACCACCTCGTACTTTAATGCCGTCTCCTTGAAAAAATTTACCAGCTTGTGCAGATGCATTCTTTGTTCATTCATGGCTGGAAATATTTCATAAGACGTTGCAATCGCTTTTACAGCCGACGGTGGTAAAGCGGTACTATAAATAAACGGCCTTGCGAAATTAGTAAGGTATTTTTTTAAGCTATCCGAGCCTAAAATTACGGCTCCATGGCAGCCACATGCTTTTCCGAAAGTATGTATGCGGGCAAAACATTTTCGCTGAAGATTTAATTGTTGTACCACGCCTTCTCCTCTTGCTCCAATTACCCCCGTGGCATGCGCTTCATCAACAATTAATCCGGCATTATATTTTTCGCACAGCGCTGATATTTCCACAAGTGGCGCCATATCACCATCCATTGAGAAAACGGATTCTGTTACTACAAAAACGCTTTCGGCAGTGTGCGATGCAGTTACCATCTTTTTCTCAAGGTCGTCAATATCGTTATGAACAAAAGAAAAGGAATCGGCGAAAGATAACCTTATACCATCTCTTATGGACGCATGGCTCAACTTGTCATAAATAATCACATCACCTTTTTGCGGCACCGACGCAAGCAAGCCCACATTTGCGTCGTAACCTGAATTGAAAATCAAAGCTGCATGCGCATCATGAAACCCGGCAATCACTTTCTCAGTATTTTCTACCAGTTCATAATTACCTGAGAGGAGCCGTGAGCCGGTACTTCCATGAGCCAGCATATTATTTTCGGCATTATATAACAGGTTATTCCTTGCTATGCCCAGGTAATCATTACTGCAAAAATCAATTTTGTCCTCCCTTAGAATAAGTGTGCGTAACGAGTTTGCTTTTTCTTTTTCGTCCAGCTTTTTTGCAAGAAAATCCTCATTCATGGCGCAAAATTAGCCAATTAGTCATTCAGCTAATTAAGCAATTAAATTACTTTTGAAGTATGGAACTTTTATCGCAAGACACAAAAAATATTCTAGGTTTACAACTGGTAACCGATCCGCGCTGGGTAGACCTGGCGTCTGTTCCCCTTGAAGAGATTCTTACCGATCATGCATGGTGTGAACAAAAGGCTGCAAACAGTTGCATTTCTCTTATTCAAAAATATAATGATAAAGAAGAGCTGGTGAATGAACTTTCACCTATAGTGACCGAAGAATGGGGGCACTTTCGCCAGGTCCTGGGCGAATTGAGAAAACGTAACCTGCAATTAGGTAAGCAGCGTAAAGATGAATATGTAAATAAATTGCTCGAATTTCAAAAGAAAGGCGGTAGCCCGCAGGAAAGACTTCTCGATCAATTGCTCACGATGGCGCTCATCGAAGCAAGAAGTTGCGAACGCTTTAAGCGGCTAAGTGAAGGGCTTACAGAAGAGTATATGCGCAAATTTTACCGGAAATTTATGGAGAGTGAAGCAGGCCATTACACCCTGTTTATAAATCTTGCTGAAACTTACATTAATAAAGAAACAGTAAGAAAAAGATGGAAGGAGTGGCTTGCTTACGAATCAGAAATAATGCTCCACATGGACATCAGGGGTGATAGAATTCATTAATCAATACCATTCCCTGTCGCGATGTTTATGAATTTTTTTACCTGCTTAAGGATTACTGAATACCCAAACACTTTTTTACTTAAACTTTAGGCTAACGGCAATATTATTTGCCTGGAGCCCGGTTGTCTGTGTATAACGACCATACCGCAATTCAATGCCATTAAAAAATGGCATATTCAATAACCCGTTTTTGGGCGTGACCTTTACATTAACTCCATAATATTGAGAAGTGAACCCTGATAGATCATAGTTGCTCGTATAGTATTTATCCGTCAACACATGTTCTTTATACGGCGCGAAGTAGGGTGAAGCTGTTTGCTGGTAATACCTGTAAAAAGGGCTTATGGATAAAAACGGGGAGACTTTATAAGGGATTTCAAGGCTTGCTGTATTAGCCTGGATTCCCCAGTCGTCTGTATAGTACCGGTAGTAAGTCCTGAAAATAATTTTATCTCCCAGGAAATAATTTAACCGAATGCCAAGTGGCAGCTTAACCCTGCTGCCCGGAAGATTTTCAAGCTTGGCAGAATCCTGGCCTTTGAAATAAACCCTGTAAAAAGAAAGACTGAGAAAGCCATTTTGCGCCACCCCATCCGCTATTAATGAAAACTGGAAATTTTTATTCACAACTTGTGAAAAGGTAAGCGATCCGGAAAAAGTATTGCGCGGCGATCTTGGAATATGTACCTTTTCTATCTTCCCGCCGGATGTAATCACATTTCCGCTGGCAGTTGTATAAGTAGTGACCGTACTTCGGGTAGCTTTAGGTACAAACTCCGACGGTTCGATTAAAATCACTTTATCAAAAAAAACCTGGCCCTTGAAATTGATTTCCGTGTTTTTGTCTTTAGATATTTTGCCTACAGAAAAATTGAGCCCCTTAGATTTATAATTATACTCATGGGAAAAGGAGGCACCAAAACCAAAACTAAATCCATTGTTTCTTTCCACCTCCAGGTTAGCAGAAGGATATATCCTAGTACCACCCAATTTGGAAGCGCCTGTTGTAGAAATATATGCGGATGAAGCCGCAGTGTGGTGATCTATACCCCCTTCAAAGTTCAGCGTGTATTTATTGTTTTGGATATCCCGGCTAACAAATTTCAGGTCGATAACATTTGAAATATCGCTAAGTTTTTGTGTGCCGATGCCCCCGGTTACCGCGGAATGATTACCGTCCTGGTTGTAATAACCAGAAACGATATTTACTTCATCAAGTTTTAATTTCTGGCTTTTGTATGATGTGGTATCAACACTATGACGCTGCGAAAATGCGGACAAGAACATACAATAGAAGCCTACTACTGTCAGGCAAAGTTTTTTCATTATTTGTATTTAAGATATAGATTCAGATGTATCAATTGCAGCCGCAACCCCCTCCTACTTTTCCACCATTAGCACCGCTGGCGCCTTCTTTATAACTTTGAAAATTGCTTTCGGGCTTTTCTACCTTCCTTGCGCTTAATTCCATTTCGGAATCGTTTATTTTATTTTTCTGGTAGGGCTTCACACTAGCGCAACCTGTTGCAATACATAGAACCATTATGCCAACAAAAGGCAAAAGATATTTTCGTTTTTTCATTTAAAAATTATTAG
>JBBSBD010000201.1:0-11798 GCA_038251675.1 Chitinophagales bacterium
CCATAACTGTTGCCCGCATTAAAGCCGGTTTTAAGCAAATCAATGGCCATGTCTTTAACGCGGTTTAAAGAACTGTCGCTGAGAATTTCCTTTGCTATCCCTTGGGCTGATTGCGCCTGTAGTTGACTTCCGAGAGGAAATGCCGCCAGGAAAAAGAGGGGAGCCAATATTCTTAGAATCATAAAAAGCTATTTTGAAACATTGTTTACCGGAAATATAGAATATCAATTTTCAATTACACGGGATTGTTATAGTTAATCCACCGGTTAGTTTACTGGCATTGAAGGCGGTGCCGCGTCAGACCGGCTACCCCATTTTTCATTCGGCTTATCTCCCATTACTAATATCAGCTTACCCCCTTTCACTAATTCATCGTGGTAAAACCATGGTTTGTTGAGTACCTTACCATTTAAACTTGCGGATTGGATATAGCGATTTTTATCAGAAACATTTTTAGCTTCAATGCTAAATGTTTTGCCGGGATAGTATTTAGGATCAAGGTGAATAGTGATGTTATTAAATATGGGGCTACCAATTTCATAAAATGGTTTTACCGATGCACCGCCATCGGTTTCAAATAATCCCATAGCACTCATGACAAACCATGCACCCATCTGGCCTTCATCTTCATCGCCTAACCAGGCATTATACGGATCAGAGCCGTAGTACCTGTTTTGTATTTCCCGAACCCACTTTTGCGTAAGCCATGGCTTACCCGAATAATTAAATAAATAAGCTGCCTGCATGTTCGGTTGATTTCCATGGTTGATGTAATAATCTTCCATCCTGTCGCCCGTTGCATTAAAATTTGCATTCACTGACTTTTGAAATCCATTATTCAGGCGATTATTAAATTCATCCTTACCGATTAATCCTATCAGATCTTTTACATTGTGAGGTACGAAGAAAGTATATTGCCATGAATTACCTTCCACATATCCGGGTGAACTCATTTCATTAAAATTTTTCTCCCATTCTCCGTTAACATGTTTGGGCCGCATGAATTTCGTTTCCGGGTCGAAAATATTTTGATAGTTTTTTGCCCTCTTCGTAAAAGTTTCGTAATCGGCGGTTTTTCCTAACGCCTTTGCAAATTGTGATACGCACCAATCATCATACGCATACTCGAGTGTGTTTGAAGTAGCACCTGAATCTTCAGGCATATAACCCAACTTTATATAAGTCTCTAATTGCTCGTTTCCTGCAATACCACCGCAAGGATATCGTATGCCCTGCACGGTTTGCTGATGCATGATTGCTTTGTAAGCAAGGTCAATATCATAGTTCCGAATGCCTTTTTGATAAGCACTCACCATAAGAGGAATTTCGTGCGAGGCAACCATTACACCGGAATATTCGATGCCCGCCGCCCCCCTGGACAACCATCCGCCATGCTTGTACATTTCCAGCTCCGATTTCACCCATTGATTCGCAAAACCGGGATTCACTAGCGTCCATAGCTGGTTGAGATTCCAAAACGTATTCCAGAAAGCATCACTCCCCAGCATAGGTGATGAAGGGTTATCTAATTTTTGTACATCCTCGCAGGGATCGCGATATTCGCCATTTACATCACTCCAGGTAGTACGGGCGCAGTAAGAACGATAGAGATTCGTATAAAATTTTTTCTTGTTTACTTCAGTTCCTCCCTGCACCTCCAACTTACCCAAAAGTATGTTCCAGGTATTGCGTGCATTTTTACTGACTGCATCAAAATCCCAACCGAAGGATTTCATTTCTGTCTCCATATTCAGCCTCGCATTGTTGATACTCACTAGTGAAATAGCAGTCTGTAGCAAGACTTGGTCTCCTCCTTTTGTATCGAAGGTGACATAAGCTCCTACATCATCTTTACCTTTTAATTCTTTAGCATCATTCTCCATGTCTTTGCCTTCCCAGCCGCCAAATGTTTTGAATGCTTTGTTGAAACGTGCGACAAAAAAAACAGTGTAATCGTTGAAGCCCGCGCTCGTTTGTTTTGAATATCCCTCAATTTCAGTGTCACTTACTTTGGTTATTTGGGCATCCAGTACGGTGAAAGAATATTCAGAAGGAAATAGCAGGTTAAATAAAACATTCGATTGACCTGATTCAGGATAAGTCAGGCGAAAAAAACCACAACGGGTAGTACTGGTTAGTTCCGTTTTTATTTTATAATTCATAAGTTCAACCGAATAATAACCCGGGCTTGCTTTCTCAGTACTCTTATCTATACGCGAACGGTGAAACGCAGTTGACCCAGTGGTAGTAGGCTCGCTTGCCGGATAAATTTTTGGATTGATGAGGCCAACTGTGGGCATTACCGACAGCCCCGCCATTGTCCACGAATGAATATGACTGAAACCAGATATGCTTGCAATGTTGTACTCATAGCCGCTTTTCCATCCGTCGTCCTGGTTGTCGGGCGCTAATTGCACCATGCCAAACGGCATGTTAACTCCCGGAGTAAGCATCCACCGGGACTCCGATGTACCCATCAGTGGATCAGCATAATCTACGGGCTCCTTCTGCTGAGCGCCTGCAGAAAATACCAGGTTAGCCAATAAAAGTAAAACCACAACCTTTTTTATTTCAATCATAATATTGAATTTGATTTAAAACTGCATTTAAAAATAAGGGCGGACACATTGAGTTGAATCTATTTATTATTCATGCAATCATTTAAACCAAGCAACGCAATATCCGAGGCCATAATGACTTGTCCAAATGTATGAACATATTTAGAAAAACCTCTATTTTTTCTCCCGAGAAAAAAATATTAAAGCCTACTCTATTAAAATTTTAAATGAAAGATATCACGATCTATTGTTCACTGTCTGGCTATTCCCCATTTCGTATTAGGTTGCGAGCCCATTTTTAAAACAAGCGATCCGCCTTTTAATAATTCAGAAGCGGGGAATTTAAATGAATTTAAAATGTGCCCGTTGAGGATTGCGCTTTGTATGTACATATTTTTGCGTGAAGACCCTTCTGCGATAATTGTAAACTTTTTACCACGGCCAAATCGTTCCCCTAAATCAATTTCTATCTTTTGAAAAAGAGGACTGCCTATTTCATAAATAGGATTGGCCCGGGTACCACCATCGGTCTGGAACAACCCGATGCAAGCCATAATCAACCAGGCGCTCATTTGCCCCTGGTCTTCATCTCCCAAATACGCATTTGCAACATCATATCCATAAAAACGATCGAGTATAGACCGGCTCCATTTTTGAGTTGACCATGGCTTACCCGCCCAGTTAAAAAGAAAAGCAAAATGCATGGATTGCTGGTTCCCCTGCACGACCGGGTAGTCCCAATACTGATCGTTCATTCCATTGTAACGCCAGGGCTCGCTTTCTTTAAAGCCCCATTCCAACCTGTCGATAAATTTCTTTTTCCCGATCTTATTGATCAACGCCGGCACATCCTGCGGCACAAAAAAAGTGAGTTGCCAGGCATTACCTTCAACATATTCTTCATTGGCACCACTTCTAAAAGGATCGAAATCTTTTGTCCATTGCCCGTTGCTCAATTTCATGTGACTGTAGCCGTTAGTATCTATCGTATTTTTCCACCAATTACCCCGTTCATTAAATTTGTTATAGACATTCGTTTTGCCGATGGATTTTGCCAATTGGCCAACCGTCCAGTCATCAAAAGAATATTCCATTGTGTTGGAAAAACGTCCTTTATCGGACGGAACATATTTATGCCTTTCGTATTCAACAAGATCCCTGTTTCCTGCAAAGCCGGTAAAAATCTTTTGAGCAGGAGTAGTTTGCATTTTTACCGCGGCCTCCAATACTTTATTTGCATCAAAGCCATGGATGCCCATTTGGTACGCGGAAACCATTTGCGGAATTTCATGCTCACCAACCATTACAGGAATAAAATTCATACCGGCAGGACCTTTGGCCAGCCAGCCATACGCGTCATACATCGCCAGTTGAGAATTCACCCAGCGGTTGCTCCACTCGGGCGTTATCAGGTTCCACACCTGGTTTAGATTCCAGAATGTATTCCAGAAAGCATCACATCCTAACGCGACATTCTCCTTGTTTTTTAACTGGTGTACTGTTCCATCTGTTCCCCGCCATTCGCCGTTAGTATCGCTCCATATGTTGCGGCTGCAAATTGAGCGATACATCGAATTGTAAAAACGTACCTTTTCCAACCGGTTTGTAGAGGTGATTTTGACCCGGTTAAATATATCATTCCAGGCATTCAATTGGTTCTGCCGGACTGCCTCAAAATTCCAACCGAAAGGGTCTGTGATTTCTGTTTTTAAATTAGCACTTGCATTTTCAACACTTACCAAAGAGATGCCCGAACGGACCTGGACAATAGAATTGCTCTTCGTATCAAATTCCACAAACAAGCCCGCATTTTTAATATCCATCGCCCGCAAACTATCTCCATACTGAATTTTATCGTCAGTCCAGCTGCCGATACTTTTTATAGGCTGATCAAATTCTATAACAAAATGAAGCGTATAATCCTGAGACGCATCATGACTCCAAACTCCCGGAGACAGGTGATGCGTGAAACCTTCAATTCTATAGTCACTTACTTTTTTAACTGTTACACCCTTCAATTGATAGTCGTATTCTGCCGGCACATGTAAGTCAATTAAAATGCGTGAGCTATCACGATTACCAGGAAAAGTGAAGCGCTCAAGTCCACAACGTGTAGTGGCAGTCACTTCTGCTTTGATATCATAATCGGTAAGTTGCACTTTATAATAACCGATGGGCGCCTCTTCAGTTTGCTTGTCGATGCGGGAACGGTACCCTGTAGCAGCATGATGTTCGTCTCCAATTTGTGTTTGCAATTTTCCATTGGATGCGAAAATTCCAAGCCCGGCCATTGTCCATTCGTGTATATGGCTGAATGTTCCCACACTTTCAAACGTTGGCTGATAACCAGCTTGCCAGCCTGCATTTTGATTATCAGGACTCATCTTTACCATGCTGAAAGGCATCCAGGGGCCGGGTGCAATCATCCAGCGGGAGTGAGCCGTGCCCAAACGTGTATCGACATAATCGGCGAGAGTTTGCAACTTTTGTTTTGACCTTTGCACAACGCCTTCTTCAATCACCTTTCCATTTTCTAAAATCTTGTACTTGCTTCGTACAGCATTAGTAACAGCGGGCATTAAAGCCTCAAATTCATAATGACCTTGATCCAGCGTTTCGTTAAAAATAATCTTTCCATCGAGCTCGACACTAAGTTTGGGAGCGCCTTCCAGGTATTCCGCGTTGATTAATAAAGGCTGGGAATTATAACCATCGGTTGCCAATTCATAGTCGGCAGACTTCACGTCACGAACAAACATCTGGTGGGATTTTTTTAGAATCACCCCAGCCGGTCCTGTTAAACTTATTTCATCAAACATAATCCAGCTACCTTCCACCACTGTCACGGTTACCTGATTTCCTCTATTTCTAATAATCCCCTGTTTTATGGGTATTTCAATTGTTTCAGATGTGGCTGATGACAAGTCACCGGTTATTGAAGCAGTATCGCCAATCGGTTCATTTAATCGCGGGTATATTTGTTTATTAAGCTCATAGGTCGCCGAGCCCAATTGAATCTTTTCATCCTGGCCATTGATGCTTACTTTGATAAGAGGTAGGAATTTTTTTGCGTAATCCAAAACTTTAAGCACCAGTTTATATTTCCCGTTTGCCGGCACATTACCGAGACCAAATAAAATATTTACCTGGTTGGTTCTCCATCCAGCGGTAGGCCAGGTGCCACCCCATGTATCAGCCGGCCCCGGGATCACATAGGGAAAATCTTTTTTCTCCTTAGAATATCCGACCAAAAAATATTTGTCTTCATAGCCAAAATCTTTCCCTACAAAGCTTCTAAACCCATTTGGAGCAAGGGCAAATTCAGACACTGATTGATCAGCTTTTCCCACCTGCCAGATGGTGCTGGGCACAGTTTGGGAAATGCAGCATGACGTTATTGCGACAGCGAATAAATAAGTTATTAAAATTTTCTCTTTCATTTAAATTGATTTACTGTCACCTTATAAATTTTTTGAAATCGTATATCTCCAAAACCCGGGCCTTAAAAGATCCCGCTCAAAATTGAGCAGGTTTTTGTATACTAAACAAGCTATGTGTGAACATAGTGATTAATCCATTAATTAATTTTTGAATCTGCTAACTCAAATCTTTAAAGAATTACTTTACCAGGAAAGCTTCTAACTTCATTCGTTATATTGAAGATAAAATTCTATTCACCACCCGGGATTAAAAATCATTGCGATAGACAAATCTAAAAATTAAAAAAGAAAATATTAAAATTATCTTGTTCAAATGTCTGAACATTTAAAAGATTGCTATACATTTATGCTTCCTAAGATATTTTCAGACCTGTTTCACCTAAGGTGGAATCGTTATTTGTTAGAAATTTTCTGAATCCGCGTGAAGGCTACGATTGTATACATGAATTCCGTAAAATATAAATGCGTGGAATTTTTAAAACCCTGGCAAGTAATCCAAAGCATACTATCATAAGTAAATAAACCAATTGAAAAAATCAAATTTTGACAAATTCCCATCTATAAAAATTAAAGGCCATACATGCATCGGGGGATGGATGAATATTGCCGGCGAACTGCAACACATTATTGATGGAAAATACTTTGATAAAATAACCATTGCTATCGAATGTTACCATGGAGTTTATACCAGGGAAGTAGCTGCGCAGCTTCAACAGAATTTTCCAGCGGCAATATTATTCGATGCAACGAGCGCTATGCAGACTGGTGAAGAGATTGGAAAAATGGTTTATCCATTTGTCACCGATGATCCTGTTTTTGGATACATGGCACCACTAAATCTTATAGATTTTTTTGATGCGCAAAAAATAGCTTTCTTACACAATAAAATTGAAGGAATTAAAGAGGGTATTTGTATCGTTTATGGCATCGGCGCAACTCTTATTTTGCCAAGACCGGATATATTTTTATATGCGGATATGCCTCGCTGGGAAATTCAACTCCGGTTTCGAAATAACAGTATTAGTAACATGGGCGCTGAAAATTCAAACGCTGAATTTTCATACCACTATAAGCGAAGTTTTTTTGTTGACTGGAGAGTTTGCGACCGTCACAAAAAAGCTACCATGGATAAGTGGGATTATGTAATTGATACCACAATTGTTGAAAATCCAAAATTGATTTCAGCCGGCGCCTTAAAAGATGCTTTATCAGAAACCATAACCCGCCCATTTCGTGTCGTTCCTTTTTTCGATCCCGGTCCCTGGGGTGGCCAGTGGCTAAAGGAAGTGTGTGACCTTGACAGGGAGCAACAAAATTTTGCCTGGGGGTTCGATTGTGTGCCAGAGGAAAACAGCTTGTTGTTTTCTTTTGACGATATCCTGTTTGAGACACCGGCGATTAATCTTGTTTTTGCAAAACCGGAAAAGCTTCTAGGAAAAAAAGTGTTTGAGGCTTTTGGCACCGAATTTCCAATCCGTTTTGATTTTCTTGATACGATGGAAGGTGGCAATTTGAGCCTCCAGGTGCATCCGCTGAAAGAATATATCCGGGAAAAATTTGGAATGGCTTATACCCAGGACGAAAGCTATTATATTTTGGATGCTAAAGATGGAGCATTTGTATATCTCGGCCTTCGGGAAGAAATCGTTCCTGAAAAAATGGTGCATGAATTGGAAAAAGTTCAGGACAAAGGAGGCGATTTTGATGCAGAAAAATATGTGGAGAAATGGTCCGTGAAAAAACATGATCACATCTTAATACCTGCCGGCACTATTCACTGTTCCGGTGCAGATACCGTTGTGCTTGAAATAAGTGCCACACCCTACATTTTTACCTTCAAACTTTGGGACTGGGGAAGAATGGGACTTGATGGAAAGCCGCGCCCCATTTCACTCGATCATGGCAAGCAGGTGATACAATGGGACAGAACGGCAAGTTGGACAGAAGAAAATATTATAAACAGGTTTGAACAAATAGGTGAAGGTGAGGGATGGCGTGAGGAACGAACAGGCCTTGATAAAACATCTTTTATTGAGACACGCAGGCATTGGTTCAAAGAAAAAGTAGTACACAATACAAACGGAATTTTTAATGTGCTTAACCTTATAGAGGGAAGAGAAGCGATTGTAGAAAGCCCGGATAATTTATTCGAGCCTTTTATTATTCACTATGCTGAAACTTTCATAGTCCCTGCATCCGTTGGCGAATATTCCGTTCGACCGTATGGAGAAAGCGAAGGCTGCAAATGCGCCACCATTAAAGCTTACGTAAGAACACAAAACCTGATTGATTACCGCATTAATTAAATGAAATGAACAACACAGTAAATAAGTGGTATGTATATAAAGCTACAATCGTTGCTGCGGTGGGCGGCCTTTTGTTTGGTTACGATACTGCTGTAGTCGCCGGTGCCATTGGCTTTATACAAAAAAGATATGATTTGTCATCAGCGATGGTTGGCTGGGTTGCTTCGTGTGCGCTTATAGGTTGCATTGTAGGTGCCATGTTCGCTGGAAAGTTGAGTGACGGAATCGGCCGAAAAAAAGTATTGATCTTATCTGCCATACTTTTTGCTGTTTCATCTCTCGGGATCGCCATGCCGATGAGCCTTAACTGGTTTGTATTTTTTCGACTGATCGGTGGGCTTGGTATTGGCATTGCCTCCATGCTGGCCCCCATGTATATTTCTGAAATAGCGCCTGCCAAAATCAGGGGCCAGTTGGTTTCAATAAATCAATTGGGAATCGTATCCGGCATCTTACTCATTTATTTTGTGAATGCTGCCATAGCGGGCTGGTATGATGAAGCCTGGAATATTTCAACCGGCTGGAGATGGATGTTTGGCTCTGGTGTATTTCCTTCACTCATATTTTTAATACTTCTGTTCTTTGTTCCTGAGAGCCCGCGCTGGCTTGCGCAAAAAGAAAGGTGGGACGAAGCTGAGTTAATTCTTTCAAAAGTGAATGGTGCTCAAAAAGCCAAAAGCGAGCTCGAAGAAATTAAATCAGCATTAAATATTGAAAAAAGTTCTTTCTCAGATATTCTAAAACCAGGAGTCAGGAAAGCCTTAATGATAGGAATAATCCTGTGCATTTTTTCACAGGTTACCGGCATTAATGCCATCATGTATTATGCCCCTGAAATATTCAAATCA
The DNA here is from genome assembly GCA_038251675.1 of Chitinophagales bacterium. Lineage (GTDB taxonomy): Bacteria > Bacteroidota > Bacteroidia > Chitinophagales > Chitinophagaceae > Ginsengibacter. The sequence continues at coordinate 9,153 of JBBSBD010000201.1, forward strand.
ACAGGCGATGGTTCAGGTTCCGCGTTAATGCAAACCGTACTGGTGGGCGTTATCAATGTTTTGTTTACGCTGGTTGCCATAAAATATGTTGACAAATGGGGAAGAAGAACCCTGTTGTTATTAGGTGCCTCAGGTATGGCTATTTGTCTTGCTATTGTTGGCAGTGCTTTTTACTTCGGCTTTGCCCAGGGATATTTGGTGCTCATTGCTATTCTCGCCTATATTGCCTGCTTCGCAATTTCGCTCGGCCCACTTGCGTTCGTTGTTATCTCCGAAATTTTTTCCAACCGCAACAGGGGAATGGCTATGTCAGTATGTATCTTTTTTTTATGGGCATCTGTTTACCTGGTGTCACAAACATTTCCGATGTTACTCGATTCAATAGGTAGCGCATTTACATTTTGGATCTATATGATAATGTCAGTTATTGCATTTGTATTTATATTTAAAATGATACCTGAAACTAAAGGAAAATCGCTTGAGGAGATAGAATTATATTGGCAGCCAACCGGTACTGCAAAAAATGTTAACACTCGCCCGGTTGTATAAATGAAGTAATGCGAATCGTTAGTGCCGCGAGCCTTTCTATCATTTAAAGGAAATGTTCATATTTCTGCCGTATCGTAAATTATTTTGATTGATGAACTGAGCAGTACTCATTGAAACGTTGCTTTTCTAATCACTCAAAACGATCCGCATAATTCTATTCATAATATCCCCTCCCGAAAATATATCCTTAAAAAATACAACATGAATTATCAAAGAATGCTTATACTATTTTACTTTTCTACAATTGGCCTACAAACAGTAGCCGGCCCCGGTAATATTGCGCCTTTGGCAAAAGTTACCGCGTCCACTACACTTAGTGAAAAGTTTAAACCAGCTAATGTTACCGATGGCATTATAGGCGTAGCTAACAATGGTGAATGGGCCTGTGAAGGTGTGACAACCGATTGGGGCTATGTAAGATTTCCCTGGATACAATTAAATTGGGACCAGCCGCAGATGATAAATAAAATCTTACTTTTTGATCGGCCAAACATTAATGATCATATCGCAAGTGGTAAATTATTATTTAGCGACAGTAGTGTGATTTGGGTAGATGAAATTCCAAATGATGGAACTGCAAAGCTGGTAAAATTTGATGCTAAAAACATAACGTGGGTTCGCTTTATAACTACGGATGGGAAAGGTAAAGACCTTGGCTTCTCAGAAATAGAAGTATACCCGGCGAAGTCAGATAAGACAGACTACGTTTCATGGGTTGATCCGTATATCGAGACCAACCGGGGACGTTACATTTTTTTTATACCCGGACAAACACCTTTCGGCATGATAGGTGCAGCGCCACTTACACGAAATAAAAATCAAAATGGTGGTGGCTATAATTATAATGAAAATGAAATATTGGAATTCAGCCAGATCCATAACTGGATGATGTCCGGCATTGGCATCATGCCGGCGATAGCTTCTACAGATCCTACTCTAGGAACCGATGGCTGGAAGTCAAAATTCAGTCATGATGATGAAATCGTTCAACCCGGTTATCAGCGTGTTTATTTAAGAGACCCAAAAACATGGGTTGAATTTACAGCAACAGAACGGGTGAGTTTTTACAGGTTTACCTATTCAACAGATATGGATACCCGCTTAATCATTAATCTCGGCGGCTACATCAGTAACAGCACAATGGCCAATACTGATGTAAAAAAAATAAGCAACCAGGAATTCGAAGGTTCATTCAGTTCCATTAAACGATACTGGGGCGGGCCAAGAGATGTGAAGGTTTATTTTGTAATACAGATGGATAAGCCTTGCAAATCGTTTAATGGATGGCAAGGCTTGCAGCAATTTTCAAATATTGAAAGTATACAAGGCGATAGCGCAGGAATTGTCGCAGACTATGATGTAAAAGCCGGCAACAAAATTAAAATGAAGATTGCGATTTCGTATACGAGCATCAAAAATGCGAGGGCAAATTTAAATGCCGAATGCACCACATGGGATTTTGATGAGGTGAGAAATGCTACGCAAAAGATCTGGAATGAATGGCTTGGAAAAATCGATGTGAAAGGAGGAACATCCGCGCAAAAAACTAAATTTTATACCGATCTCTGGCATACACTTCTAGGCCGTCACAAGATCAATGATGTGTCGGGAGATTATCCCGACAGAACAACCGGCAAACGCGAAGGGAATTTTACCGATGCTATTTTCAAAATAAAAACTTTACCTAAGGAGCATAGTGGGAAGCTGAAATACAACATGTATAATTCAGATGCCTTCTGGCTTACACAATGGAACCTGAACATATTATGGGGACTTGCCTGGCCCGAAATTGAAGATGAAATTTCAGCCTCGCTCATACAATATGCCGATAACGGTTACCTGCTTCCACGCGGCCCGAGCGGCGGTGGTTATTCTTATATTATGACCAGTTGCCCTGCGACCAATCTTATTACGAGCACCTACCAAAAAGGAATACTTACCAAGGCGGATAAAACACATGCATTTAATGTTATCAGGCAAAACCATTTGCCAGGTGGAATGCTTGGAAGCAAAGAGGATATTAACTTTTATACAAAAAATGGCTGGTGGAAAGATAATGCCGGGATAACTATTGAGGCAACATTCCAGGATTATGCA
>JBBSBD010000202.1:0-11750 GCA_038251675.1 Chitinophagales bacterium
CAGGAATTTTTTGATCTGATGAAGACCTTCGGAATCAACATTCAATACCTTGGTGGCGAAACAGCAGATGTGGGAGATGTAGTAAGAACTGTAGCTGTAAATGGAACTATGACCGCAAGATGGCCAAAATCAAAAGTTATTTCAAATGAAAAAATAGAGTCTGGAAATGTGATTATTGGGCTTGCATCTTTCGGCAAAGCGACTTATGAAAAAAATTATAACAGCGGAATAGGAAGCAATGGCCTTACATCTGCACGTCATGATATACTTAGTAAATATTATGCTGAAAATTATAAGGAAAGTTATGATAACTCATTAGACAGTGAGGTTGTATACATAGGTAATAATCGAATTACCGAAATCGAGGGTATTCTCTCTCCAACAAAGACCTACGCCCCTCTTTTAAAAAATCTCCTGGAAAAGGGCTTTGATAAAATATACGGCCTTATTCATTGCAGTGGTGGGGGACAAACAAAATGCCTGAAATATATTCCCGAAAATGTGAGGGTAATAAAGGATAATTTATTTCTGCCGCCACCCATTTTTAATGAAATTAAGAAAGCAAGTAACGCTGATGACCGGGAAATGTACCAGGTTTTTAATATGGGTTGCAGAATGGAAATTTATACTGAGGAAGATTATGCAGAAACGGTCATAGAGGCGGCGGCATCTTTTAAAATTGATGCGCAAATTATTGGCAAGGTTGACGAGAGCGATAAAAAAGAGTTGATAATAAAAACTGAAAATGAGGAATTGGTTTTTAAATAGTAATGATTATCCAATAAAAAATATACCATGAGCACAATGGAAAAAATAAATCCGGCAAAAACAGATACAAAAAAAATTATCCAGGATAACCAGGATTACACTTTATTTTCCTGGAGTAAGCAAAAAGGTACAAATCCGATTGCCGTAAAATATGGTGAGGGCGTGTATTTATATGATTATGATGGGAAGAAGTACATCGATTTTTCTTCCGGCCTAATGAATGTAAATATTGGCCATGGAGACCAACGGGTGACCAAAGCCGTTATGGAACAAATGCAGGAGATAAGTTACGTTACTCCGTCGTGTGTTACGAAAGCAAGGGGCGATCTGGGGAAAAAACTTGCTGAAATTTGCCCGGGTGATTTAAACAAAGCTTTTTTCACCGTATGCGGAGCCACATCAATTGAAAACTCAATTAAACTGGCCCGGCTTTACACCGGCCGTCATAAGATTATAACACGTTACCAATCTTACCATGGTTCTTCGAATGGAGCCATGGCAGCCAGCGGCGATCCGCGTAAACTTCCAGTTGATTCACAGCAGTCGCCCAATTTTGTACATTTTGATTTGCCCTATTTATATCGCTGGGAATATGGAGAAGAAAATCTTTTGAAAGAAAGCGTTGCACAATTAGAAAGGCTCATCGCTTATGAAGGCCCCAACAATATTGCGGCAATTTTATTGGAAGGTGAATCAGGGTCTTCCGGCTGTTTGCAATATCCGGCAGGCTATCTGAAAGAAGTGAGGAAGCTTTGCGATGCACATGGCATACTTTTAATTATGGATGAAGTTATGAGTGGCTTTGGCCGTACCGGCAAATGGTTTGGTTTCCAAAACCATGATATTATTCCTGATATGATCGCGATGGCAAAGGGATTAACCTGCGGTTACCTACCGTTCGGTTGTTTAATGGTAACTGATAAAATTGCTGCAAAATATGATGATATAGCGTTGCCGCTTGGTCTCACATATTCTGCTCATCCTGTATGTTGTGCCGCTGCTTTAGAAGTATTAAAAATTTACGAGGATGATAAACTCATAGAAAACGCCACTGCCATGGGAAAATATCTGGATGCAAAAATAGAGGAGATGAAAACAGCGCATCCCAGCATAGGCAACTGGCGAAACACTGGTTTATTAGGCTGTATTGAAATTGTGAAAAATAAAGAGACCAAAGAACCCATGGCTCCGTTCAACGCAAAGCCCGATGAAATGGGAGTGATGAATAAAGTTGCTGCAAAAATCAAGGAGTTAGGTATGTACACTTTTGTGAGATGGAATTACATTTTTATTGCACCGCCGCTTTGTATTACAGAAGATCAAATTGATGAAGGGCTGGCGATAATATCAGAAGCGCTTTCCATCGCCGATGAAAATGTAAGCTAAAACATTCCTGTTTTTTTTGAACATTGATATCTTTAGAATTACAAACAGTTTTATTTTTATCTTCGCTTTCAAATTAACTGTAATGAAGTTTTGTGTTCGCGAAACGTTATTAGCGGTATTCATAACTGCGTACCCCGCAGTTATATATTCTCAGAGCCCGTTGCAGAATCCCCAGCTAAACGATACACTATACACTTTGCCGGTTGTCGTTCATGTAATTAATACCGGAACTCCCATTGGTTCAGCGGATAATCCGGATGATGCCTCGATTATTGCAATGATTGATAATCTAAATAATGCATGGCGAAAAAACGGTCCGTCATTCGGTGGTGCAGATATGAAAATCCAGTTTCAGTTGGCCGTTAGATCGCCGTCATGTGGCCTAACAAATGGAATTAACAGGATAAATGGAAGTGTTGTTCCCAACTATGCTACAGGTGGCATAACGAATATCAATACCCCCGGCAGCGCGGATGAAGTATCGGTGAAAAATTTAAGCCGTTGGCCAAATACTGACTATATCAATATCTGGATAGTCAATAAAATAAATGGAGACCCGAATTATCCCGGAGGTTATACTTATTTCCCCGAACTAAATTCTGCACTGACCGACGGCCTTGTATTAAATGCAAGTGTTGTTGATGCAACGAACAAAACGATCGCTCATGAAATGGGACATCATTTTTTTCTGTATCATACATTCGAAGGTTATTCAAACCAAACTTGCGCCGCAAATACAGATTGCGCCAACCAGGGTGACCTTATTTGTGACACCGAACCCTGCCTTCTCGAAACCGATTGTATTAACAGCATTAATTCTTGTACCGGTGTTGCTTACCAGGTGGCAGATGCTACATATAACTATACTGTGCTTAATAATTACATGGGCTATACCAATTGCCAACGGATGTTTACTGATGGACAGAAGACACGGGCACGATCAGCTTTATTTACTTACCGGCCGGGGCTAATTAGTTCCGGGGCATTAACAACTCCCACAGGCTCTGCTCCGGCTGCTGCTTGTATTCCAACCGCTGCATTTGCGTTGTCTCCTTATTATGGAATACAACAGGTCGATTTTAATACACTCCACATTTACTCAAACACTAGTCTTGCAGACAATAGTTTTTATGTTGACCGAACTTGTAATCAATCCACCACTGTTGTAGAAGCACAATCATATTCACTAACTGTTACGGGCAGTTATCTCAATCCTCACTATATAAAAGCTTATATTGATTATAATAATGATGGCGATTTTAATGATGCTGGCGAAAATGTTTTGGATGATTTGAACGGATCGTCTTCTGCTATCGTCACTATTCCTGCAACGGGCGTACCAATTTACACTCCTATAAGAATGAGAATAGTAGCTGACAATCCCGGTGGCTCGATGCCTTCAGCCTGTCAATTATTTGGCAACTCTGGCGGAGGGTCAGGGCAGGTCGAAGACTATTCCTTGATAATAGTTCCAAGGCAAATATATTCTGTTGCTTCAGGCGCATGGAATGTGCCCGCAACATGGTCCTGCAACTGTATTCCGCAAAATGATGATGAGGTTACTGTAAAAGCAACCCACACTGTTACAATTACCAGCGCAATGGGAGCCCAGCAATGTGGTAAATTAATTCTTGATCCAGGTAGTATTTTTAATGCCGGTGATAACTTAAAAATTATCGGTACTCATTAAGAGTTCGGCTAAATAAGGTTCTAAACTCCTGTCATTTGCAAACTTTCTAAAAATCATTATGTGGTTATCAAATCGAAAATTGACAGTGATGGCAATAATTTCAAGAGATAATGAATTATGTAACTTAGATTATGAATAAAAATACCGATAGTGTCACAACTGCTTTAGAGGATCCTTTAATTACACATCATTATTCTCTCTATAACGAAGACCTGGCACCGGTTCCAAAGAGCAAACGCACATGGAACACATGGAATTATGCCGCACTATGGATAAGTATGAGTTTATGCATACCAACCTACATGCTTGCAAGTTCGTTGATTGGCGGCGGTATGAACTGGTGGCAGGCGATCCTCACAATTTTCCTGGGGAATGCAATTGTATTAATTCCCATGATTCTAAACGGCCATGCAGGAGCAAAATATGGAATTCCATTCCCGGTATTTGCAAGAGCAAGCTTTGGAGTAAGGGGCGCAAACATTGCTGCAATGCTTCGCGCTATTGTTGCCTGTGGCTGGTTTGGCATACAAACATGGATAGGAGGTTTTGCATTGTACCAGATGTTACGCTTATGGTTACCCGCAATTGAAACACTGCCACAAATCTTTCCCGATTCATTTGGTTTGCAAACCGGGCCAGCTATTACCTTTTTTATTTTCTGGTTGATAAATATGTGGGTAGTATATCTTGGGGTTGATAGTATAAAAAAGCTGTTACTGTTCAAAGCATTCTTTTTGCCCGTCGCGGCATTGGCGCTTTTAGCCTGGGCAATATATGCTGTGCATGGGCTCGGGCCAATTTTGAAAGAACCATCTAAATTTAAAACCAACGCGCAATTCTGGGATTTCTTTTTTCCTGCATTGACCGGTATGGTTGGTTATTGGGCAACACTTTCATTAAATATTCCCGACTTTACACGTTATGCTAAAAGCCAGCAAGCGCAAATAAAAGGACAGGCTATAGGCTTGCCGACTTCTATGACGTTGTTTTCTTTCATAGGAGTTGTTGTTACGTCTGCCACGGTTATTTTGTATGGCGAAACTATTTGGGATCCATTAATTCTTGCAGGAAAATTCAGCAGTAAATTTATTATAAGCATTGCCATGATCGCCGTAGCGATTTCAACATTAGCAACAAATATTGCGGCAAATATTGTAAGCCCGGCGAATGATTTCGCAAATCTTGCGCCATTAAAAATTAATTTTCGTAAAGGAGGATTTATCACCGGCATTATCGGCATCTTAATTTTCCCATGGAAGCTTATCGCTGATCCTTCAGGGTATATTTTTACATGGCTTGTAGGTTATTCAAGTTTGCTCGGACCTGTTGGCGGTATCATGATTGCAGATTATTATTTCATAAGGAAGCAAATATTAAATGCCCACGATCTTTACCGGCATAACGGAATTTATTCTTTTGCAAATGGTTTTAATACTGCGGCGATTATAGCATTGCTTTTGGGTATTTTACCTAATATCCCTGGGTTTTTAACAACCATAAAAGTAATACCACAGGATACTGTGCCTTTATGGGTTTCGCATCTATACAACTATGCATGGTTCGTGGGATTTTTTGTTTCCGGCATCATCTATTACCTGTTAATGAGAAAATATAAAATTGCATTAACAAATGCAACACGGGTTGATTTTGTTGAACAATTTTCTTAGATTCAGTTATTCAAAAAAGTTGGTTAATGTCAGTTTTAATTAAAAATGGAAGGGTTATTACAGCCGCCGATGATTATGTTGCGGATATTTTTATTGATGGTGAAAAAATTTCTGCTATTGGAAAAAATTTGTCCGCATTCGTAGAAACGCAATGCATTGCGTCTGTACGACAAGAAATTGATGCATCAGGTATGTTGATTTTTCCCGGTGGTATTGATCCGCATGTACATTTGGAAATGCCTTTCATGGGGACATTCTCCAGCGATACACATGAAACAGGAACGAGGGCTGCTTTATTTGGAGGCACCACTACCGTCATTGATTTTGTTTTGCAAAAGCAAGGTCATTCTTTGCATGAAGCGTTAGAAGAGTGGAATGCGAGAGCTAACGGAACGGCTGTTGGTGATTACAGTTTTCACATAGCTGTCACCGATTTTAATGAAGAAACAAAAAAAGAAGTAAAGCAATTTATAGAAGAAGAAGGCATCACATCTTTCAAAACTTTTATGGCCTATAAGGGTGCCTTGATGATTGATGATCGCCAGATGATTGGACTGATGGAAGAAGTGAAAAAGCAAGGTGGCCTCGTGACAGTTCATGCAACGAATGGCGATATGATTGATTATTTAATTCAGAAAAATCGTGATGAGGGAAACTTATCTCCGCTTTATCATTACCTCTCACAACCTGAAGTAACGGAGGCGGAAGCTTCAGAGCGGTTTGTTGATATGATCAATTACACCGGCTGCCCGGGCTATATAGTTCACCTTACCTGTGAAGGCGCGTTGAATGCCGTACGCAATGCAACAAGGCGTAATCAAAAATTATTTGTGGAAACCTGCATTCAATATTTGTTGCTTGACGCATCGCTTTATGAAAAGGATTTTGAAGGCGCTAAATGGGTTATGAGCCCACCCTTGCGTGAAAAGAAAGATCAACAAACTTTATGGGCAGGCATTAACCAGGGATTGGTAAATGTGGTTGCAACTGATCATTGTCCGTTCATGTGGGAACAAAAGAAAATGGGCGAAAAGGATTTTTCAAAAATACCTAACGGCCACCCCGCAATTGAAAACAGGATGGAATTATTATACAGTGAGGGTGTTGCAAAAAATAAAATTACATTGAATAAATATGTAGAAGTTGCCTGCACGAATCCTGCAAAAATATTTGGAATGTTTCCCCGAAAAGGAACAATAGCAATTGGCAGCGATGCAGACATTGTAATTTTCGATCCAAATGAGAAGCATATACTTTCTGCAAAAACGCATCACATGAATGTGGACTACTCAGGTTACGAAGGCTGGGAAGTTACGGGGAAAGTGAAGACCGTTTTATTGAGAGGGAAAGTCGCGATTGATAATGGTGAATGCAAGCTTGAAAAAGGATTTGGTAAATTTATAAAGCGAAAAAAAGTAAATAGTATTATTTAAAACGAGTTTAAAAAAAATGTATAGCAAGGAAGAAATATTGTCAAATATAAAATCAATTGTATTGGAGGAAATTCCAGATGCAAAGGTTTATTTATTTGGCAGCAGGGTAACTGGAAAAGTTCATGAAGAAAGTGATTGGGATATTTTAATTCTTACAAAAAAAATAGCTGACAGAGCACTAAGAAAAAAGATCCATTATAAGCTCTTCCCTTTCAATTTAACTATTAACGGAATCATAGATACAACTATTGTAAATGAGACTGACTGGGAGCAGAATCCTTCATACTATATATTGAATCGCTCTATCAAGAACGAAAAAGTTGCCTTATGAATGAAGAATCGAATATTATAAGGCTTAGGCTTCAAAAGGGAAGAGGGCTGTTACTTGAGGTGGAACCATTGATGAAGCTTGAATTTTACACTACTGTTATTAACAGGCTTTATTATAGTTGCTTCCATGTTACTACGGCGTTATTGCTTACAAAAAATATAACTGCAAAGACTCATAAAGGCGTTGCAAATATGTTAAACCACCAGTTTGTTAACACAGGTGAATTTGAACATGCAAAAGCTGTGTTTTTCGGAGATTTATTAAAAGAAAGAATCAGGGATGATTATAATGAGTTTTTAATTATGGACGAAGAAGAGGTTTCTGCTTTTCTTAAACCTGCTTTTGATTATGTTGAATATGTAAGCAATCTTGTCGAAAAATATTTCGATGCCCAAAGTACCAACAGTACAAGTGAGTGACACAACTGGGATGACCAAAGAACTATAGCTGGTAAACAAAAAATAAAAATTAAAATATTAAGAAATGCCGAGAATTATTAAATCAGGATTGATACAAATGTCGCTGCCCAAAACAGAAGGCGAAGGAACGATAGAAGAAATCAAAGAAGCGATGGTACAAAAACATTTGCCATTGATAGATGATGCAGGAAGACAAGGCGTGCAGATTTTATGTTTGCAGGAAATTTTTAATACTCCCTATTTCTGTCCGGGGCAGGATAAGGCCTGGTATGAATCTGCAGAGAGTGTTCCAGGCCCCACAACGGAAAGAATGGCTGCGTACGCCAAAAAATATGACATGGTAATGATTGTGCCTGTTTATGAAAAAGAGCAGCCCGGCGTTTTATACAATACTGCGGCCGTAATTGATGCTGATGGAACCTACCTTGGCAAGTATAGAAAAAATCATATTCCGCATACAACCGGTTTTTGGGAAAAGTTTTTCTTTAAGCCCGGAAACCTTGGCTATCCTGTGTTTCAGACAAAGTATGCAAAAGTTGGCGTGTACATATGTTATGACAGGCACTTTCCTGATGGTGCAAGAGTGCTTGGTTTGAATGGAGCCGAAATAGTTTATAATCCTTCGGCAACTGTAGCCGGACTTTCGCAATATTTATGGAAACTGGAACAGCCGGCGCATGCAGCAGCCAATGGATATTTTATGGGCTGCATCAACAGGGTTGGAGAAGAGAAACCATGGAACCTTGGTAAATTTTATGGTTCATCCTATTTCGTTGATCCACGCGGGCAAATATTTTCGCAGGCTTCAGAAGATAAAGACGAATTGCTCGTTGCAGAATTTGATCTTGACATGATAGAAGAAGTGAGAAATACCTGGCAGTTCTTTAGAGATAGGAGACCGGAGACTTATGGGAAATTGGTAGAGTTGTAAGGTTAAGCTATTTTTCTTTTGAATTGGAAAAAATCATTCGTGTGAATCCGTGTAATTCATGGCAAAAAATAATTCATGACAATCAAAAGTAACAGGCTAACGGAAGAACAATACGCTGAAAATTTCAGCGATATTCATCGTCCTTTTGAAAATAAAGAAGCTGCTCTGGTGGAAGCGAACCGCTGCCTGTTCTGTTATGATGCTCCATGCATTAAAGGCTGCCCAACGAGTATTGATATTCCAAAATTCATAAAACAAATCACTACAGATAATATTAAAGGGTCGGCTCACACAATTTTTATTTCAAATATTTTTGGCGGTGGATGTTCAAGAGTTTGCCCTGTTGAGAAATTATGCGAAGGGAATTGCGTTTATAATTTATTGGATGAAAAGCCTATTGAAATCGCCAAACTTCAACGCTGGTCAACAGATAAACCATTGAAAGAAAAATGGAAACTATTTGAAAGAAAGCCTGCGGCAAACTCCTCTTTAGGGGTTGGGGGTAAAAAAGTCGCTATTATTGGCGCTGGCCCCGCTGGCCTTTCCTGCGCACATGTACTCTCACGTGAAGGTGTAGCCGTTACTGTTTTTGAAAAAGAAAATAAGGGAGGTGGCCTTATGACTTATGGCATTGCAGCCTATAAAGTAACGCCGGCTTTCTGCGAAGAAGAAGTAGATTTTATAACATCCCTTGGTGGAATAGATATAAGATATGATAAGGAATTTGGAAAGGACATCACACTTGAACAACTGCAGCAAGACTTCGATGCGGTGTATCTCGGTATTGGAGTGGGGCTTGCTAATAAATTAAATATCTCCGGGGAAGAACTGGAAGGAGTGGAAGACGCGATTAAATTTATTTATGACATCAGAACGCAGGGATTCCCGAATATTCCGGTGGGAGATTCGGTCGCTGTGATAGGTATGGGAATGACGGCGATTGATGCGGCGACCCAGGCAAAACGACTTGGAGCTAAAGAAGTAACGATGATCTACAGGCGAAGTGAGGCTGAAAAAAATTGCACGCAGGATGAATTTGATATCGCATTATTGGACGGAGTAAAAATGCGGTGGCTTGCTTCACCAAAGGAAATTATTGGCGAACATGGGAAAGTTAAAGCCATCGTTTGCGAGGTAATGAAATTGGGTGCGCCTGATTATTCCGGTAAGCCCGCCCCTATACCAACAGGCGAAGAAATTTTGATGCATGTTGATATGGTTATAAAGGCAACCGGTCAAAGCCCTTTCATTGATTTGATAAATGAAAATGGTATTGAAAATAATCGTGGTAAGATCGTTTCAAAAGAAAACAGTTTGACAAATATAAAGGGTGTTTTTGCGGGCGGAGATGCAGTGAATGGTGGCAAAGAAGTAGTGGATGCCGTGCAAGCTGGGAAGGATGGAGCATCTGCTATTCTGGATTATATATTTTCACGCAAAGAGACGTAAGAAAGCAAAGATGCAAAGCAAAAAACTTAACGCCTTATTTCCTTTACGGCTTTGCGAGAAATAAAATGATGCTGACAGAAAACGAAATATCAAAACTTTCAGTTGATTTATTTTTTAAAATCCATAAGCAATATGGACCAGGATTATATGAAAGTGCTTATGAAGATATCTTCTATTATGAATGGAACAAGAATGGTATTCCTATTAAAAGACAATACCCGATTCCTTTAATTCATGAAGAAATAAAAATGGAAGCAAGCTTTAGAGCAGATTTTATTATAGATGATAAGGTGATTATAGAATTAAAATCCATCGAGGCCCTTGCGCCGGTACATTATAAACAGGTATTAACTTATTTGAAGCTTTCAAACTTAAAATTAGGATTACTTGTAAATTTTAATGTTGATTTAATTAAAAATGGAATACATAGAATTGTAAATAATTTGTAAACTGTTTCACGCAAAGAGACATAAGAAGATAAGGAAGCAAAGAAAAAAGGAAGCAAAGAAAAATAGCGTCTTATTTCCTTTCCGCCTTTGCGTGAAAAAATAATAAATGATGGCTTCATTAACCTCAAATTTTCTTGGCATAAACTCCCCCAATCCTTATTGGCTGGCGAGTGCACCGCCTACTGATAAAAAGATAAATGTATTGCGGGCATTTGAAGCAGGATGGGGCGGTGTAGTTTGGAAAACGTTGGGTACGCAGGTGAAGAATGTTTCATCAAGATATTCTGCTGTGAATTTTAACGGTTCGAGAATAATGGGCTTTAATAATATTGAATTGATAAGTGACCGGCCCCTGGAATTAAATCTGCAGGAAATTAAAGAAGTCCTTAGAGAATTTCCAGATCGTGCAATGATAGTTTCTTTAATGGCAGATAATGATAGAAAGAGCTGGCACGAACTCATAAAAAAAGTCGAGGACACAGGAGCTCATGGACTGGAACTGAATTTTGGTTGTCCGCATGGAATGACAGAAAGAGGTATGGGTGCTACAGTGGGGCAAGATCCTGAAATTGCGCGAATGGTTGTAGAATGGGTAATGGAAGCTGCAACTATTCCGGTTATCACAAAGCTTACACCCAATGTTCATTCGGTTGTTCCAACAGGTAAAGCTTGTGTGGAAGCTGGCACCAATGGACTCTCTCTTATCAACACTATTCAATCAGTAACTGGAATTGATCTCGATACATTTGTTCCCAATCCTTATGTTGCAGGAAAGAGTGTATTTGGCGGTTACTGCGGGCCTGCTGTAAAACCAATTGCTTTAAAATTTTTAGCGACGATCAGCCAGGATAAAGTCACCAATAAAGTTCCGGTTTCGGGTATAGGAGGCGTTAGCACATGGAAAGATGCGGTTGAGTTTATGTTGCTCGGTGCCAGCAACGTGCAGGTCTGTACTGCTGCAATGAAGTATGGCTTTAGAATTATCGAAGATCTCTGCGAGGGCCTTAATAACTGGATGGATGAAAAAGGCTTTGCTGCTCTCAACGATTTTATCGGAAAGAGTGTGCCCACACTTACGCACTGGGAAGACCTCGATATTAACTATCATCACGTTGCCAACATCAACCAGGACAAATGTATTCACTGTGGCCTTTGTTACATTGCTTGTGAAGATGCTGCTCACCAGGCAATAAGCCTCACCACGGGAGATCCGTACAACACTTATGC
>JBBSBD010000203.1:0-11722 GCA_038251675.1 Chitinophagales bacterium
CACAGTATCTTTTCCTTTGCGCCATCCATACCATTTTTCAAATAATACAAGCAATAAAAAAACCGGCATGGCTACCAATAATATTTTACCGTATGTTTCCATAATTTGACTTTTACTAAAGTAATATTTTTCGTATTAACCATGCAAACAAATAATGAAGTTTTATGAATATCTGTTTAAGCCTGTCGGCAGAGAACCAACCGGACCTTCTATCGTTTAATTTACAAATTCATATTATAGCTATTTTTGCCACTCTTTTTCAATTGATAATTTCGCTATAGTAAAATATTAAATCCGCCCATCGCATGAATTCAGGAATATCCACCACCTCCTCCTCAACAAAAGAAAACGTAATAATTATTGGAGGAGGAGTTACGGGACTTTGCACCGCCTATTATCTTTCAAAAAATGGGTACCGGCCGACGGTAATTGACAGTGGTGAAATTGTTGATGGATGTTCCTTTGGCAATATGGGCTATTTATCTCCAAGCCATTTTATTCCATTGGCATCTCCCGGCATTATTTCCGAAGGGCTAAAATATATGTTGAATAGCAAGAGCCCTTTTTACATTAAGCCCCGTTTAAATCTAAGTTTTTTGCAATGGGCGCTTCTTTTTTACAAAAACAGTAACCAGCAAACTGTTGAGAAAAACACGCCGCATTTGAATGATCTTTTACAATTGAGCAGGAGGCTAATGAATGAAATAAAAGATGACATCGGCGACGTATTTGATATGCAGGAGATCGGTTGCCTTATGATGTGCCGCAGCCAACATACTTTTGAACATGAATTGGAACTCGCAGATAAGGCGGAAAGACTGGGACTTGCGGTCGAAAGATTGAATGGTGTGCAGGTTCAGGAACTTGAGCCTGATGTTGAGGTTAAAGTAGCCGGGGCCGTTCTCTTTAAAGATGATGCCCATATTGATCCGGGAAAATTCATGATTGCCATGAAAAAATATCTTGAAGAAAACGGGGTAATATTCCGGCTAAATACAAAAGTGACAGGCTTCCAAAAAAATAGTGAAAAAATTTCAGCAGCCATTACTGATAAAGGAACAATCAGCGCCGATAATATTGTTTTAAGTTCCGGTAGTTGGCTTCCTGAAATCGGTAAGATGCTTGGAATAAAATTATTGATACAGCCCGGCAAGGGATATAGTTATACGTACGATCATGTTAAAAAAAATATTCGCTATCCGGCAATATTGGTTGATGGAAGATGCGCAATAACCCCGTGGAAAAATAAATTGCGCATAGGTGGTACCATGGAATTTAGCGGGATCAATAATAAAGTATTAATAAACAGGATGCAGGGAATTTATGACTCGGTTAAAAGTTTTTATCCCGGTTTGAAAATCGACTTCCCTCCGAAAGATAAAATATGGACGGGCCTTCGTCCAGTAACTCCCGACGGACTGCCATATATCGGAAAATCACCAAACTATAAAAATGTAATAATTGCAGGTGGTCACGCGATGCTAGGTATTTCTGAGGGATCAGGCACCGGGAAAATAGTGAGCGATATTATTAACAACAAGAATTCAGAGATAGATATAACCGCTTTCAGCCCCGGGAGGTTTTAATCGGTCTTTTCCTTAGTAATTCCTGGTGGGCAATTCATCATTTATCGACTGTGTCATTTTGTCTAATATTTGTTATTGGCAAAAAGTTTGACAATGCTACCTTTGCAGCCAATTTTAAAATATGGAAAATAACAAAAAAGAAGCTTACGAAACCAATGATAACGCGCCAATAGAAGCGGAAGATTTTTCTATCAACGAGAGTGAGCAGTCGCAAAATATGGAGACCGATAACTTTGAGCCTTCATTACCGTCTGAGGAAACATCTAAGTTAAAAGCTGAACTGGAAGAGCAGAAAGATAAGTATGTGCGTTTGTTTGCTGAGTTTGACAATTATAAGAGACGTAGTGCCAAAGAGCGCATTGAGTTAATACAAACCGCGGGGAAAGAGGTAATAACGTCTTTACTCCAGGTGCTTGATGATGCGGACCGTGCCGAGCGGCAAATGCAGGAGACAGATGATTCTAAGCAAATTAAAGAAGGTGTTAATCTCGTGTTCAACAAATTGAGGAAAACGATGAAGGCGAAAGGACTCGAACCAATGGAAAGCGTGGGGACAGACTTTGACGTGGAAAAACATGAAGCAATAACCGAGATCCCTGTTGATGACAAAAAACAGAAAGGTAAAGTAGTGGACGAAATTGAAAAAGGCTACTACTTAAACGATAAACTTATACGGTTTGCCAAAGTAGTTGTTGGCAAATAGACTTATTAAACATCTTTTTCACAACCTGGTAATTGCGGACAGGTTGTGAAATTTATATTTTTACGCAATTCATAAAATAGCATGGTAAGTTCAATGGCTTCAAAAAGAGATTATTACGAAATTCTGGGTGTAAGCAAATCAGTAAGTGCCGATGAAATTAAGAAAGCGTATCGAAAAGTTGCAATGCAATTTCACCCCGATAGAAACCCGGGCGATCATACAGCAGAAGATAAATTTAAAGAAGCAGCGGAGGCCTATGAGGTACTGAGCGATCCTGATAAAAGAGCAAAATATGACAGGTTTGGGCACAGTGCGTTCAGCGGTGGACGGGGTGGTGGATTCTCCGGCCACGATATGAATATGGAAGATATCTTCAGCCAGTTTGGCGATATTTTTGGCGAAGATGTTTTTGGAAGTTTTTTTAGCGGCGGCAGAAGTAGCGGACGCTCAGGAAGAAGCAGGGGTGTGAGAGGAAGTAATCTTCGTGTAAAAATCAAAGTGAATTACGAAGAGATTGCAAAAGGTGCATCGAAAACAATCAAGGTAAAAAAATATATTTCATGCAATACGTGCAGCGGTTCAGGTGCAAAGGATAAAAACAGTATGCAGACCTGCGGCACGTGTGGAGGAAACGGACAGGTAAGGCGAGTGCAAAACACTTTTCTCGGTCAAATGCAAACTGTAACTACCTGCCCTACCTGTAATGGTGAGGGATCAGTGATTACAAGTAAGTGCACCACTTGCAAAGGCGAGGGCAGAGTATATGGAGAAGAAACAGTAACGCTGGATATTCCTGCCGGAGTGCAGGATGGCATGCAGCTTAGCATGAGCGGGAAAGGTAACATGGGCGAAAGAGGCGGAGGCCCGGGCGACCTGATAATTTTGATAGAGGAAGAAGCACACGTACATCTTCATAGGGAAGGGCTTAATGTTGCTTTTGATTTATACATTTCATTTCCTGATGCCGTATTTGGTACACAGGCAGAAGTGCCCACCATAGACGGTAGGGCAAAAATTAAAATCCCTCCAGGCACCCAAAGCGGAAAAATATTCCGTCTTAAAGGAAAAGGATTCCCATCAATAAATTCTCACGAGAAAGGCGACCAGCTTATTCATGTAAATGTGTGGACACCTCAAAATGTATCGGCAGAGGAAAAGGAAACGCTGGAGAAGATGCTTCAAAGCGATAATTTTCAACCAAAGCCTGATAAGAACGATAAGACTTTTTGGGAAAAGATAAGAGAAACGTTCGCATAGAATCTATGCGCTCTATCGTTATTTCTATTTGATCAATCAGGTGGTAATATTGATTTACTTTTTTGAATGAATGAAACGTCTTAATTGTGTGGTGCATTAGATCACACGCCAAGCTACATCATCTTTTACTATGGTTATTTCTAAGAACGATTCCCTATTTCTTTTAAGGAAGTAAATAACTTTTGTTAGAAATTATTCGCTTTATGTTTCAAAAAAAGAGAGTTACACTGCGAATTGTAACGAGACACTCACCTCTAAATCTGTTTTAAATATCATTTAATCGGAAATTTTAAAGAACTTCCTGTATCTGAAAAGAGCTTATTTTAATTTACTTCATCAATTTAATAGAGATGAATGATTCAACTAATACGGGTGATGTTTATATTTCGTATGCTGGTAATGATGCAAACGATGACTACGCAAACAGCAGGGATGAAATTGTAAAGAAAATTTGCAGCTTGCTTGAGCAAAAAAATCTTCGTGCAAGAGAATACAAGAGAGATGTGCAATATAAAGATGGTCTCGATGACTACATGCTCGATATAGCTTATGCAGAATTTATCATAATTCTTATAAGCGAAAAATATCTCAGGAGTGAATATTGCATGTACGAGGCGATAGAGCTCCTTAGCATAAATAAAAGAGGACTAAAGGAAAAAATATTCCCCGTTGTTTTACCAGACGCGAAAATTTTTGACGACAATAAGCACATCGAATACATTGACTATTGGGATAAGATGTATACTGACCTGGATGAAAAGCTGGAGGGAAAAGATGCCAAAAAGTATATGAGCCTTTATAGTAAAGGGATAAGGTACAGGGAGATTTCGGAAAACATGGATGAATTTCTGATGGAGTTAAATAAAATGTGCCAGCTTTCTAAAGGATTGATAATTGAAAACAATTATCAATTAGTTGTGGACTCTATAGTGAAGCAACTTGAGCTAAACCGCAAGGCACCAATTCCGGTACAGGCAGCAGCAGCAAATGAAAGCCCATCAGGAGCTACCTTATATCCTCAAATATTAAATAATAGCGGTCCGCAAAATGTTGCTGCATTGTCGAAATCAGCCAATGATTTTATGAGCCTCGTTATGAATAAAGTGGATGATGTAATACTTGACAGTGAAAAAGCAAAAAAGGATTTCATTAATATAAATTTTGAAGAAATATCGGGTGATGGAGAGATCCTGCCTGCAACGCTTAATTTTATTTTTAAATTAAGAACCGACAAAACAAAATATGAATCCTACAGGCAAAGCCTTATAATAAGTGCATTGTCACTGGGTTTAATAAAAAAATACGATGAGACAAAAGCGCGCCTTCTCATAGACTTCGCGACAGATGATGACCCTGTGTTATCATACAGGGCACTAACTGGCGTGGTAATTGGCCTTCTTGATAAGGAAAATTTTATAAGTGAAGACCTGCAACGAAAGCTTGACACCCTGCGGGATAATGTAAAAATTCAAAGATGTTTGTTGGTGATTTTTTTCTTTGTAGGCAATACACAAGAGTTGCGAAAAATTGCTAACTCCCTTCAAAATATAGACTACAATAAGTTTGAATTTTTTAACCAGGCACAACACTGGTTTCAGCCATTTTATGAAGGCAACCCAATTCTAAAAGAAAATGTGAGCGACAAGAAGTTTGCGAAAGGCTTGCTTGAATCCATAATTTTTCTCGGCCTTGACAGCACCAAGTATGCACTTGCACTTTTGTTTCCAACACTTACCCAGGAAAATATTGACGAGTTTAAAAAATTCCAGGAGATTGATAGAACATTTACCAATTTTATCAGCACTGACTATCTCAAAGCTAAATTTTTACTTGAAATTGAAGTCTCCAAATATGTTTTGGAATTTTATATCTATGCTTTAACGCGCAATGATAATTATCTTATTAGTTTAATCGAGGATAAAAAAGAATTGCGTGCAGGCTACTTATACCGGCTTGTGCTTAATGATACTTATCAATACTTATTGAAGGCAAACCAGCATTTTATAAAAAAAGAATATAAAGAGGCAGCACAAGCTATATTACCTGTGCTTGAAGATCAGCCAAATAATATCGAAGCGCTTTTGATGTATGGGCATTCCAGCTACTTTGCCGGTAATTTTGCTGATGTGATTCCTTCATTTGAGAAAGTGTTGGCAAAAGGTATTAGGGAAATCCAGGTATTAGCCTTTTTGGGTGATTCTTATTTTAATACCAAAGAATTTGAGAAAGCGATTCCCACCTACGAGCAGCTACTTACCCTGCAAAATAATACTGCTGCGAATATTAACATAGGCCGCAGTTATCAATTAAAAGAAAACCCGGAGCCGGGGAAGGCGCTTGAATATTATCTGAAGACTTTTGAGCAGGAACCGGGTAATTATTATAATCTTTTACTATTGGGAGATTGCTATGCTAATCTCAATCCTTCTGATTATGCTCACGCATTCGAATATTATAAGAAGGCTTTTAGCATTGACGACAAAAATATTAATCTCCTAAATGCATTGACAAGTGCTACCATAAATCTTCCCGGGCTGGAATTTGAAATATGCGAAAAGATATACGCCAGGCATATTGAACTGGAACCGCAAAACACCCTTCCTTATATTGCATGGGGTGATCGGTATCAAGGTAAAGAACCTAAAGATTATATCACTGCAATTGAATATTATGACCGGGCATTTGAAATTGATAATTCAAATATCAATCTTATCAAAGCTTACGCTAATTGTTTAGTGAACCTTCCCAAAGCACCAATGGAAAAGGCTGTGAAACTGTTTACAAAATGGATAGAGCTTGAACCGAAAAATACTTATCCATACATTGCCTTAGGAGACTGTTATGCGGGGCTCGATCTCCCTGATTATAAGAATGCATTTGAGTATTATTTTAAGGGATTTGAAATTGATGATAGTAATTTGGGCCTTATTAAATTCCTGGATGATTTCCTTTACAAAATCAATGAAATTGAATTTGAAAAAGCAAATAGGATCTATAAGAAATTTATTGAGCTTGATCCGCAAAACCAATCGGCTTATAATGGCATGGCTCACATTTACACTTCCGCAACGCCGCCAAATTATGATCAGGCATTTGAATATTACTATAAAGCTTTTGAAATAAAGAACACAGGTCCCCTAATTGAGGTATTATTAACGTGCGCAGCAAAACGTAAAGACTACGGTGATGAAATTCCGGAAGCACTTTATTCAAAGTATAAGGAAATGGAGCAGAACAGTATAAAGCCAGCTCTTGCAATGGCAAGATATTATGAAGAAAAAGTTCAACCTGATTTTGAAAAGGCAAATGATTACTATGTAAAGGCTTTAGAAATTAATTCTTCGGATAAGGAACTATTATCTTCTATAGGAAAATTTTATCAGATCATTCCCGAGCCCGATTATGCAAAATCTTTTCAATATTTAAATGAAGCGATTAAACTCGATCCTGATGATACTTTCGTAAATTTTTATCTTGGGTGGGGGAATTTTGTTTCCGGAAATTATGATGCAGCAAAGACTTATTTTGAAAACTGCAAGCCAGGCGTTACAGATGATAGGGCTGTTTATCAAAATCTTGGACATATTGCCCTTATTCAAAAAGATGCAGAGAGTGCAAAAAATTTATATAAAAAAAGCTGTGATCTGTTTGTAGACCGGGAAGAATTTTACAATTCAAGTATGAGCGATTTTAAGTACATGCAAAAAGCAGGAATAAGCAGGGAAGAATTTGATTCAATTTTAAAAGAAATAAGTAATGTGAATGAAGGCTGATAGTAATACGTTACCTTCTTTTTCTTCTCTTTTTATCATTATAAATAGCATCAGTTTTATCCAGCAGAGAGATAAATTCATTTTGCAAATAATCATCTTTAGCCGCCGCTTTTGCAGCTATGTCTTTTATATCTTCCCAGTCAATATTTGTAGGAAAATATTGCGACTCGCGGAGTTTCAAACCAAACATGCACACTGCAGTTGCAAATTGCAGGTTCTGAGAAAGCGAATTAAAAGAAGTGTAATTATTAAGGCAATTATAATTTAAAAATCGCGGCAAAGTATCATTAGGTAACTTATAATGCATGGTAAGTTTTGCAATACTCTCATCCGCTTTTTGTAAGGTATCTTTATTAGCAGGAACAATTTCAAAGACTGCTGTGTTGCTTGTGGCGGCTCCTATCTCACCTCCTTCAAGTTCATCGCCTTTTTGCGACAGCACATTTTTCTTATTATCATATCCCACAAGTCTGTATTGTTTCACCAACTCTGGATTAAATTGAACGTTGAAATAAACATCATTCGCAATGGAATACAAAGTTTGTGTGAACTCAGTAACAAGGATTTTTTCTGCTTCTCTTATATCGTCGATGTATGCGAAATTGCCATTTCCTTTTTTGGCAAGCACCTCAATTTTTGAATCTTTATAATTTCCCATCCCAACTCCAAGGCACGTCAGGTAAACCCCTGATTGCCTTTCTTTTGAAATCAATTCTTCCAACTCTTTCTCTGTAGTTTGGCCTACATTAAAGTCACCATCTGTAGCGAGGATTATCCGGTTATTTCCTCCTTTTATAAATGTACTCTCTGCCAGCTTGTAAGCAGTTCTTATGGCCGCCTCGCCGGGTGTGTCGCCGGAGGCGGTTAACTCCTCTATCGCTTTAATAATTTTTTGTTTCTCTGAACCACTTGTGGGCTGCAGCCATACGCCAACGGTCCCGCCATAAATAACTATGGATACAGTATCCTTTTGCCGTAAATTTTTCACCAGCAACTGAAATGCCTCCTTTAGCAGCGGGAGGCGGTTTGGCAAGTCCATACTGCCTGACACGTCAATTAAGAATACAAAATTAGACGGAGGTACTTTTTCAAGATCCAATTTCTTACCCGAAAGATTTAAAAAAAGCAGCCTGTTGTCCTTGTTCCAGGGGCAATCTGTGACTTTGGATTCTATATTAAAAACATTCTTGCCGGTTGGCTGCTTATAATTAAAGTTGAAATAGTTAAGCATCTCATCTATCCTTACAGCATCGGGCGGCACCTTACTGCCCTGATTGATAAACCTGCGAATATTGCTGTAAGACGCCTTGTCTATTCGCATGGCAAATCCTGTACTATTATTTACACTGCTTTTAATAAATTCATTTTCCACCAGGCTGCTATAGCTTTCGTCCCTGTAGTATGCGGTGGGATAAATGTGTCCTTCAGATCCTATTGTTATTGAAACAAGTTTCGGTTTTTTTACGCTCACGTTAGTCGAAAGCATTTTCAGAGTAATTTCCTGGTATTCAGTACACTTTACTTTTATAGCTTTCGTTTCAAATCCATCGGAACTAAAAATTAAAGAATCATAAAGATTGCTGCTGGGAATACCAAAACCGCCTGTAGTGCCGCTGTAAAATAACGAGCGGGTGGCGGGCATAAAGATTTTTACATTTTGAATGGGCTGATTCTTCTCATCTTTTACCTCGCCTCGTATATAATACTGAGCCGATGTATGAAACATCAGCGTAAGTAAACAGATGGTGAGGTAAACTTTTTGCAAAGGGTTTATTTTGAAAGATAAAGTGTAATACTGAAACACGCAAGTAAGCGCTGTAAAGCAGGCATAACTTACAGCAAGTAAGTTTAAATCAATTGATATATTTCCTTAATGTTTCTTCCCAGGCCTTCGTAGTCAAGTCCATAACCTACCACAAATTTATTAGGAATGGTAAAGCCCAGGTAGTCAATTGTAATCGGGTGTATCATGGCGTCAGGCTTGTGCAAAAGGGCTGCAATCTTTAAGGAGGCAGGGTGGTGATGTGCCAATTGCGGAAGAAAATGCGAAAGTGTTTTGCCGGTATCTACTATGTCTTCCACAATTATTACATCCCGGTGGTAAATATCAGCGTCGAGGCCTATCGCCGTTACTACCTGGCCGGTTGATTTTACGCCCTTATATGAGGCGAGTTTAATAAAACAAATTTCCGCATCAACGTTAATTTCTTTGAAAAGATCTGAGGCAAACATAAATGCCCCGTTGAGTATAGCGATAAATAATGGCTTTTTATCCGCGTAATCCCGGTTAATTTCCGATGCTACTCTTTTCACCTGTTCTGTAATATCCTCCGGAGTGAGATAAGGAACAAACTCTTTGTCGTGAACTTTAATAGAGTGCATATTTTATTTTGAAATGATAAGTTGCTGGCCAATTTTTACATTGTCGTTTTGTAAACGGTTCCATTCTTTTAACTGTGCTACCGATACCCCGTATTTTTTTGATATAGTATATAACCCTTCTTTTGGTTGCACCTCGTGAATTTTTATGATACTATTTTCGATTCCGTTTTTATTTGGATCGTTTTTTTCTTCTGCAGGCTTGAGCAAAATTTTGGTATCGGGATAAATATTATCTCCGGGCGACAATTTATTGAAATCATATATGCTTTGGAGCAGTACTCCGTTTTTTTGAGCTACATCATAAAGAGTTTCGCCTTGCCGGGATATATAATACCTGCGGTCACCTTCTTTCTGCTTCTTTTCAAGAAAGATCACCTGGCCTTTTTCAAGCAGGCCGTCTTTTTTCAAATCATTTATTTCAAGAAACTTTGCAAGGTTAATATTGTTTTGCGTTGCCACAGCTAATAGTGAAGTGCCCTTTGCGACAAATAATGCTTTGCTGCCATTTATCAAAAAACTTCCCGGCCCGTAGGATTCACCGTCGGGCGCCTCTATAATTTCCATCGCGGAATCGGGTGCGCTCTTTGTGTTATTGTCTTCCTTGTCATCGGTATATTTTGAGGCGTCAAAAAAAGGCACTTCGCCTTCGGCCATTAAAGTGTATTGCTGGAGATTATTGTCTTCAATATTTTTTATAAGAATGGCGGGATAGCGGGGGTTTGTAGCATAGCCTGCTTTTCTCAGTCCGTAAGCCCATGCTTTATAATCGCGTGGATCAAGATTAAACAGCGATGCATATCTTGTACTGCCTCTCAGAAAATTCGAATGATCACGGAAAGATTCTTCGGCATCTTTATACGCCCGAAAGCATTCCCCGGGAGCATCATCGTCGTGGCTAACAGTGGCTGCGGTCCAGTTACTCTTGCATTTTATGCCAAAATGATTATTGGATCTTTTTACCAGGTCGCTATTCCCGTTTTCAGTTTCAAGCAGGCCCTGGGCGAGTGTGATGGCCGCAGGAACTCCCATACGCTTCATCTCACGTATGGCTATATCCTTATATGCATCAATATATTGTGCTGCGGTAATGGATTGTGCAAAAATGTGTGACGAAAATATTGTTGAGGTAATAAGTAAAAAATATATTTTTTTCATAAATAACAGGAGAGTGTTAATAAGCTATATGAATTAAAATATGATTATCTTTTTACAATACACATTAAGCCGTCTCTCACGGTAAGCATTACCTGTTCCACTCTTTCATCTTTTGAAACATGTTCATTAAATGCATGAATGGCGACAGCATTTTTGCCGGAAATCTTTTCTTCTAAAACTTCTCCATGAAAAAGGACATTATCAGCGATTATAAACCCGCCTTTTCTCAAACGGGGCAAAGTTAATTCGTAATAATTAATATAATTGACTTTGTCAGCATCAATAAAGATAAGGTCCCATGTTTCGTTCAACTCCGGCATTATCGTGAGAGCATCGCCAGTGTGTAAAAATATCTGATCCCTTTGTGAAGATTTTGCAAAATAACTTTTCGCTCTTGTTGCATCTTCTTCCCTGAGTTCCAGCGTGTGTAATTCACCACCCGGTTGCTGGAGACCCTTCGCAAGGCATAATGCGCTATACCCCATGAACGTACCTATCTCCAGTATTTTTTTTGGCCGCATCATACAGCTTATCATTTCAAGTAATTTCCCCTGTACTGGTCCGCTTAGCATATTTGCGTGAGGATGATTCTGCATCGTATAATCTTCTATTTCTTTTAATAGTTCATCTGTGTCGCTCGTGAACCGGGCTGCATAATTTTCAACCGTGTTATTTATTATTTCTGTCATGCTAATATTTTGCCTGAATTTTTCTTAGATGATACTATCAATAAACCGAGAAATGTCAATAAACCATTTACGATAATTAACTCTTCTGCGAAAACATAACCACCTAATAATTCTTTGGAATACTTATCAATAAAAAAACAAAGGACAGGTGCAATTATGCAAATAACCGGTGTTGCC
>JBBSBD010000204.1:0-11608 GCA_038251675.1 Chitinophagales bacterium
ATGTCGACACCGCAAAACGCTGGTCAGTGATGCAGCCCGATTCACCAATAGAATGCAGAAATGTTTACGAATGATGAATTTAAGATTAGATGTAGTACTAGCAGATATCACTGGCGTTTCAGGAATGAAGATTATTAAAGCAATACTCGAGGGGCAAAGAGACGGTAGCATGCTAGCCACACTAGTCGACCCCAGGTAAAAAAATCTAAAGAAACTATAGCAGATGCATTACAAGGCCGATGTTGGGCTGCTGGGCTGCTAGTAAACATTTCTGTCTCCTTAATCAACCTGCTTATTATTAATAGTCTCAATAAAACCAGCAATAAGTGTTTTGACCTCAGCAAAAGTATTAGCATCTGTAATCTTGTTATCCATGCTAATTTTTGTCTTCACAAAAGGAATAACCATTTGCAGGTTATCAATATTTTTTGCTTCAATAGCTTTCAAGGTTTCCATTAGCGCCTTGTGCCCATAGTGGCCTCCTGTAGAAGCCGTTATTAGCATAGTTGGTTTTTGAGGAAATGAAGATGAAGAAATCGTCCAGTCAATAGCATTTTTAAGTGTGCCGGGAACACCATGGGCATATTCAGGAGTACAAATAATTATTCCCTCTGCACTATCTAATTGTTGCCTAAAATCAGCTACTTCTTTTGCAACATTATCACCATCATTGTCCGGGTTAAACTGCGGCAGATTTGCAATTCCCTCAAAAATAGTTATTTCAAGGCTTGTGGCTGACAGCTCCGCAATTGCCTTTATTAAAGAATGATTTATAGAGTTTTGCCTTGTGCTTCCGGAGATGGCTAATACTTTTTTCTTATTCATTTGTTTTAGGCTTAATCATAATAACTACAAGTTCCATCTACCTACTTACAGCTAATCTGTTTCGCGCCAACATCTGCCAGGATGTTTAATAATTGTTCCGCGACATTTTGTGCCATAGTTTGTGTTTAAGTAGTTGATTTGGTTTTGTCTGAATAAGCCTCTATTGTCATCGGTGGATATATCGTGTCGTACGATTTTATTTCACCGTTTATCTTTTTGTGGATCAAGCTTCTGTTAAGTTGATTGAGTTCTGTACATCCGGCTGCTGCAAAAAGAGCAAGAAAGTCATCCATCGTTTGCTCCTGGTAATTTTTCACGCGTTTCCATTTATCTGCAACGGCCAATCCGCGTATTAAGGAAGGTTTATGTGTAGTTACTCCTGTCGGGCATTCATTGGTATCACAACGCAATGCCTGAATACAACCAAGTGCCAGCATCATCCCCCTTGCCGAATTGCATACATCAGCGCCCATACAAAGGGCTTTAAAAATATCAAATGCAGTAAAAATTTTGGTAGCTGTAATAATTTTGATCTCCTTCTTAAGATCGAAACTATTCAACGTGTCCACTACAAAAATGAGTGCGTTTTCCCACGGCATTCCCACATAATTAGAAAAATCAATAGGTGCTGCACCTGTGCCTCCTTCCGCACCATCTACGGTAATGAAATCAGGCTTTATGCCCGTTGCTATCATTTGTTCGCATATCTCAATAAATTCTTTCTTACTACCGATAGCCAGTTTAAAGCCAATGGGTTTTCCACCGGAGAGTTCGCGTAACTCCTGCACAAATTTTAATAACCCTTTCGCATCACTGAAGGCACTATGTCCCGGAGGAGACAATATAGTGGTGTGGGCTTCCACGCCACGTATTTTTGCTATTTCCTCACTATTTTTTGCGGCTGGCAACACCCCTCCATGTCCCGGTTTTGCACCCTGTGAAATTTTTATCTCAATCATTTTTACGGCAGGGATAGCCGCTTTTTCTTTAAAATTTTCAGGTGAAAAATGGCCATCTGCTGTTCTACATCCAAAATACCCGGTGCCAACTTCATATACCAGATCGCCTCCCTTTAAATGATAATCGGCAATACCGCCTTCACCTGTATTGTGGAAAAAATTACCAACTTTAGCGCCAAGATTAAGTGCCATTACGGCATTCTTGCTTAACGCTCCAAAACTCATTGCCGAAATATTAAAAAGGCTGGCTGAATAAGGTTGCCTGCAATCCGGACCACCAATGATAACACGAGGATGCTTTTCAAGCTTGGTTGCAGGGTAAATGCTGTGTTGCATCCACTTAAAATCTTCCTCGTCCACGTTGAGTTCCGTACCAAATGGATGCGTTTCATTCTCCAGTTTTGCACGTTCGTAAATATACGCCCTGTGATTTCTGTCTATGGGTTTGCCATCCGTATTTGATTCAACAAAATACTGATGCAGTTCAGGGCCTATGAGTTCCAGTAAATAGCGTACATGCCCCAACAAAGGGAAATTTCTTAAGATGGAATGTTTTTTCTGGAAAATATCATACAGCCCAATGCTAAATAGTATCATCGCTATCCCACTGAAACCGTAGACAGGCCAGGCAATCGTACAAACAATCAACCCTGATATTATAAAGATGATAAATGTAAAGCGAATAGCTTCTTTCATAAAATTACCAATTTAAGTTATCCCTAAGTTTTTACATAAAGAGCTCATTAACGCCAAGTAAAGTAGTGAACCATCAGTTTTGAAGCTTCATTGAAGGTGTTGCGTTACGCCTTTTAGGATTTTGTCAAGCGATTCGAAATACTCATTTAGTTTTTTAATTGTGATCTCCGGGCTGCTCTCATTAGGAATAGTTAGGGGCATTTCATCCAAAAGCTTTGACAATTCGGGATGCTGTTCCCATATTTTCAGTGTGAGTTCAATAATTTTGGCGTTAAGTTCTTTTTCCGTTTCCATGATTTGCACGGTTACATTTCGACAGTGATTGCATTTTCTCCAATGCCTAAGTTTTCCAATTGCTTGAGTACTGCATCCATCATAGGCGGAGGCCCGCAGATATAGAACTGCCTGTCAACCCCACTTATATTTTCCTTCAGAAAATCTTCGGTGATCATTCCATGATGATAACCAGCCGCCTTTTCATCGGACAGGATACTGATGAAAGCATCGCCCAATAATTCTTTAAACTCCTTTTCAAGTATAATATCCGC
This sequence comes from Chitinophagales bacterium, assembly GCA_038251675.1. Taxonomy (GTDB): domain Bacteria; phylum Bacteroidota; class Bacteroidia; order Chitinophagales; family Chitinophagaceae; genus Ginsengibacter. Next base: position 3,029 of record JBBSBD010000204.1, read on the forward strand.
TTTGGTTTTATTGGCACATACCAGCACATTATTGCCAATTAATTCCTTCTTTTGAAGATGTCTGAAAATGGAAATGAATGGTGTAACTCCCGCCCCGCCTGCAATGAATACACCTTCGCCTTTATAGGCAATGGCACCAAAGACCTCATGCAAAATCAATTCATCATTTTCTTTAAGTTGCAGCAATTCATTGGTAACACCTTTGTGATTGGGATAGGTTTTAATAGTAAATTCCAGGTAATTATCACCAGGCAAATTGGTGAAGGTGAAAGGTCTTCTTTCTTCCTGCCAGCCGTTTTTATTGATGGCAACTTCGGTCGCTTGTCCTGGCGTGAATTGGTAACCCCCGGGTTTGTCGGTTACAATTCTTAGCACATCATGGGTGACCGGATTTATTGATTTTATTTTTACCGTGTGTTTTTCCATATGTGATTTATTTTATTTTAGCGTTCATCCCCTTTTCCTCCTCTGACCAAACCTAAGAATTCCAACAAAAAAAGTCTTCCGATTGTATTTCAGGAATAGGGATATTTTCAAAGCAAATGTAGTCAACTTTAATATTAGAATCCAACAACATTCTGTCGAAAACGTTAATAGAGCCTGCAATGGAATGATGCAATCCGGCATATTCGATGGAATACCAGCTTTCAAAATTTTTTAATTTAGTAAAATAAATATTAACAAAATATCAATTTAAAGCCCCATCATTAAAATTAATATTACTGTAGTTTTACTATTTGTAAAGTGGAAAATTGAATTTGTACTAGTGTTAAGTTAAGTGTAATGTGACGTATAATTTGTATATTTGTAAAACTGCTTTACAAATGATACGTTATACGATTAAACTAACAAAGCCAGAAGTTGAAGAACTGATGGAGATAATCAATAAAGGTTCACATACTTCACAAACATTTCGTGTTGCTTATATTCTGCTGAACTGTGACGAGGGTAAGTATTCTGATAAGGTAACCAATGAACAAATCAGTAAAGTGCTTAAAGTAGGTATGCGGACGATTGACCGGGTGAAGAAGAAATTTATAGAAGATGGTTTTGAAGCTTCATTGGAAAGGCGTATCACAAGCCGTGTTTATGAAAAGAAATCCGATGGTGATGTGGAAGCCAAATTAGTAACCTTGTGCTGTAGTGAACCGCCAAAAGGATATGCAAAATGGTCACTGCGTTTGTTGGCGGATAAAATGGTGGAATTAAATTATGTAGAAAGCATCTCACATGTAACAGTAAGAAGTGTGTTAAAAAAAACGAACTTAAGCCTTGGAAAGTAAAAGGCTGGGTAATCCCTCCGGAGAAAAGTAGCGAATTTGTTTCAAACATGGAACATGTGCTGGATGTGTACAAAAGGCCTTACAGTAAAGACTATCCGGTGGTTTGTATGGATGAATCGCCAAAGCACTTAATAGAAGAAGGGAAAACTGCCATTGGCTGAAATAGAATTACATGTATTAAATGGACAGTGTTTAAACCGACATATCTCAGACATCAAAAAAATTAAAGAAGAAGTTCAGGCATGGCAATCAAACAGAAATAATAAAAACAGTAAAATTAATTGGCAGTTTACTAATAAGAAAGCAAGAGTGAAACTGAAAAAATTATATCCGTCAATTAATGATTAACATAACACTAGTTGCAAATTTTAGTATTCGCCCTTCCCCACCCTTTTGGATAGATGCTGCTACCGGTATGTATGTTCAGTTAGTGGCAAAAGGCGGGAATCTTCCAATGCCGCGGTACGATGACCAATTATCTTTAGATATTCCTGATTAGAAGCAAATGCAAAAAAATCTTCGACACTATTTTGCCGAATCATTATCACAGCATCCCAACGTTCATTTGTCGGCCCAACTAAGAAAAGTCCGCCTTGCCCTAAGAACACAATTTCTCCGCCTGATTTTTTTAAATGTGGCAAAGTCAATTCCATATAGAGTTGATATGCGCTATTACCACTTATAGGATTTTCCGGTGTCAATTCTGGTGTTTCAGAATAATCAGCAATATCTCTAAACCTCAAAAGATTCAACATCATAACTTGTCCTCTAATATTCCTTTGAAATAGTTCCCGACCCGATTCTTGTGTTGGATTTAGATATGCCTTGTTCATTTTTTTTATACTTTTTTTATTATTTGTCCGTCTATTTGGGTTTCATGGCATTCTGACTAAGGGTTGTGAAGCTACCCAAAGGGCGGGACTTTCGACACAAGACTTAATTTCCTGCCTGACCAAGTCTTTCAGGTGGAAAAAAATTAAACTTCATTCCCCACAAAACTGTCTTTGCAACCTAGCCCATTCCGATATGTCATCGAGCATCCCCCCTTTTGGGTAGGTGCTGATATGGGCTGTAGTATTTGCACATGAGTTTTTTAATATAAACGATATTGACGAAACTTTTTAAGTAAAGAAAGCTCCTATGCGTCCCTCTGGGGATGCTTTGCTTTTTTACCTCTGCTCGATTTGATATGCGCAAAATCTTCCTGGTTGGTAAAATACTCAAGTCCTAAAATTAATAAGGTCGAACTGAAAAAATTCACCCTCTGAATTATTGGTAATAAATCCCAATCTCTTGTTGACCATAAGAATATACTGTAATAAAAAATTCCAAGACAACCTATGCCAATGAATTTAAATAAATGAAGCTTTGTCTTTAGGATATAAAACGTTATAACAAACAGGCATGTCCCAAATAAAGTAATCGATATGTTTAGCATTAAGTCATGTAAAGGGGTGACGATTAAAAACGTAAATAGAATGTTTGCCAAACTTCCATATTTTAAAATATAGCCTGCATTTTTATCCGGTATTTTTTTTGACATATTAATGAAAAACAGGGCATAGCTAATGGGAAGAAGGATCATTCCCGAGTAGGCCCAAATCCTGGAAGCGTTTTCAGCACCGTTTAACGCTCTTATTCCAAACAAGTTGCTTATAAAATTTTTTGTCCAGTCGAATCCAACAGTATTCTTGTCAAACATAGAGCCACCCGGGTAAACTGTAGTTGCTATTATCATTAAAATCAAAGAAATGACTATTCCTATTAAAACTATATGTTTCTTCATCTTTTGCTTAATGTATGATTAATAAACTACCTGTGAAATAAAATCGATAGACAATTTGTCACTAGTCAGTTTTCGTCTTAAAATAATCCTTTTCAAAAGTTCACCTAATAGTAAATTGCTTTATCACTTTTAGAGAGTGTCGCATTGTTTGATCCCTAGCGATCAGGTATTTCTGCAGATGAGCATTTTATAATATACATCCCGCTTACGACAATACTTTTATTGACTCCCAGCCAGGCAATTACATGATTTTTCATCGTTTATTAAATTCTTAATTTGCCAATCTAAAACCAAGCGTACCTAATCTTAGGCTAATTCCCCTTCCATTTCTATCCCTGATACGAACGCTGCTTGAATCATTTGAAAAAGTACCGCCACGGAACACTCTTGATATATTAATGAAACTTTTTCCCTGGGTCTCGTGGCATCGCGAAATGGTATCATCATTTTGTCGGCAAACTGTAGTGTATGGTACACACCTAATTCCGTAATTCTAATCCCTGTCACCCATTCATAGCAACAAAGAATAACTAACCTTGTTTTGTTAATGCCTGAGGTTTGCTTAGCCATACCACTGTCTGTTCAGATTTATGATTTTGTCCAATGATATCCCTATATAACTCGGGACGCCTTGCTTTTATATAACGATGCCCACCTGCCTGGACTAGTTTTTCAGTGGTGATAATGCCTGTTACGAAACTGTCATCAAAAGATCTGCATTCTGCGAGAATATCTCCAAAAGGGTCAATGATCATGGAGCAACCATTTTTTAATTGGTCGTCATCCATACCTATTGGATTGGAAAAGATTACATAAACTGCATTGTCATAAGCTCTTCCAGGTAGCCATTTCATTAGCCATTCTCTTCCTTTCAAACCATCAAATTCCAGTCTTAATGGCGACGGGTCTAATGCCCGGTTTTCCCAAAGCTTTGGACTTACAAAACCTGCACCAGGCCGGGTTGAAGGTGTGCACATAGTAACGTGAGGCATAAAAATGATGTCTGCCCCTAAAAGTACGGTCGCCCTTACATTTTCTATTATATTATTGTCATAGCAAATTAAAATTCCGCATTTCCAGCCATCAATTTCAAAAATACAATACTGGTCACCCGCGGTTAAATATGGATTAATGAAAGGATGCAATTTTCTATACTTCGCAACAATCCCGTTTTTGTCTACGCAAACATATGCCTTAAAAAGATTATTGTCTTTATCCTTTTCGAAAAGACCCGCTAGAATAATAATGTTCCATTTTCTTGATATTTCCGCCAGTTTCAAAATACTCTCTCCGCCGGGAATGAACTCCGCCAAATCAAGCATTTGCTCTTTGGAGAGATGGCGGGCAAAAGTATACCCGGTGATAGAACACTCGTGGAAAGAAATTACATTCGAGCCTTCTTCTGATGCTCTTTTCGATAATTTTTCGATAACAGATAAATTATAGGATTTATCCCCGCTTCGATGCTCAAATTGCGCTGTTGATATTTTCATTTCGTTTTATAATTTTTTCTAACAGTCTTTGAACAAAAGTAAGCGAACCATTTAAGATCTTTGATTGGGGTTTAGCAACATGTGTGATTTCACCTATTTTTCAAAATCTTAAACAAATGGCTAACTTATTCCTATTGCACTCCTATTGCCATATACACATTATTAGCCCCGTGCCGGATGGAATACCACCGTACAGGGTTGCTCCTTTTATCTCTCCACTGTGTAATTCAGTTCAGTTACCCCACAAGTAAATTGTCGGGTAGTCAATAGTTTTAGTTTTATTTTGTCTTTGATGTCTGCAAACAATGGAATGCCTCGTCCAAGAATAATTGGATTCACAAATAGCCAGTAGCCGTCAATTAGGTTCAGTTGAATAAGTGAATGTGTTGCTGTCGGGCTACCAAAGAGTAAAATGTCTTTACTCCCGCCTTCACCTGATGCAGGACTGGATTGTTTTATTTCATTTATTCTGTCTGAAAGGTTGTCGTTTATTATTTTGGTTTTAGTCAAACCTGCCTGTCCGGCTGACAAGCCCGTGTCTTTCATTGTTTTTGATAAAACAATTTTGTGCACTTTGCTGTACCACTTTGAATGTTCAATGTCGTGCCTGGTCGCATTTGGCTTGCCTCCTGCGGTAGGCCAGTAATTTTCCATCATCTGATACGTTACTCGTCCATATAATGCAGTGTCGCCTTCACTTATCCGCTTACCGACATGATCAAAAATTTCTTCATCCACTTTAATCCAGTTCATTTCTCCGTTTGGTCCTGCTACAAAACCGTCAAGGGAGATGTGCATAAATGAAATTATTTTTCTCATATAATTCTATTTTTTATTTGGCTTTTCGCAACATGTTTAGTCTATATTAGAATCCTTTAAATCCGTTGTGCGCCAGATGTATTTCCAAAAATATCCAATTTCTCAAAATATCAAATGGAAATGGATAGTAGATTTACTAATTTGTAATTCTCCCATTTTACGGACTGTCCGTGATCTAATTATTTCCCAAGTTTATTGAGCTCCGAATCTCCTGGCTCATCCAAAATCTAGAATTAGAATTAACTGCATTGGGTGAACTTGTTTTGAATACAAGTTCTTAAAAGAATATTTTGAAGCAATGAACTCCACATTCTCCTGTAGCCCCTAGTAGGTGATAGTTTACTTCTCGTAACGAAGCCCAGCAGTTCAAAAGTTGCCTGGAAATTATAGTTATTATTCCAGACCGGATCGTATTGCTGATTCGAGTATTTCAATGTCTATATCTTTTAGCGTTTTGAATTTAATGCAATATCCGCTCACGCTCGCCTTGCCGAGTTTTTTTCCATATGTCAGAGTTACGTAATTCTTATCCTTAATACCAAGAATATAGACGGAGATGCCGGTTTTGTTTGCACTGATACCAATTTGATAAAAGTCCCTGCTTTTGCCATCAGCATATTGTATAGTGTGCAATCCATATCCTATATTCGGATTAGAAACGGTTTTATTTTCACTGTTTTTACCATCCAGGAACCATAATTTACAAGCCGGCATGAGTCGAAGTATGATGTGGTGCAAGGTCTGCATGTCGCTGCGTTTTGGTTCAGACTGACTAAAAATATACTCTTTGATTTGTTCTTGTATATTCATAATAATTCTAATTATGCATTCAATAAATGATTTTAAAAACCACTTTTTATTTTAGTTTGCTAGTTTCTTGCAGTTAGTTCAAAATTTGCACTAGCTCCAAAGCCTTGAATATAATCGTTTATGTTTGTGCAGTTGCGGGGTTTTGAAAAACTAAATTGTCAGGAGTGACCATACGGTGAACGAAGATAAAAGCTTATAACATACAATGCACTCTGTATTGGCATAAACATTTTGTGCTGCGTTCGTGATATGTTATCCACGTTGTTTTCAACTCTATTTTATCGTCTCCTATTCTTTATACTACCAGGGGCCATTCTGTTTAACCTGATAAAAGCGTTTGCCATCAAATCGATATAGTCCTTGTCCCGTACCCCACCACATATTGCCTGACTTATCCTGATACATACTTTGAACACAGCAAGTCAACCCGTTAGCAGATGTAAACACGGTAAACGCTTTTGGATTTGGTAATGGAATGGAAGGGTCAAATCTAGTAGTACTGCCTCTGGCTGTAATCCAAATAATACCTGACTGCTCTATAATTATTCCCCAAAACTCAGTTCCGCCTAAGCCGTCTTTGGGAGTATACTCAGTAAACGTCTTACCATCATATTTGCAAATTCCGTTTTTCATGGTAAACCACATATTGCCTATTTTGTCTTGCGCCATACCACCTGCATAATTCCCGCCCAAACCTTCCTTATCATTGAAATTTAAAATCGTTTTTCCCTGCCCGACTTTGTCCTTTAGGCGGGCATCATAACGAAAGACACCTTTATCTGACGAGGCAAACCAAATATTTCCATTTTTGTCTTCCATAATGCCTGCAACATTTATTGGTGGGAGTAATGGAAATAGCGAGAAGCATGGAGACCCTTTACTATCTGCTAATGGGTCATACTGATAAGCACCACCATGTGTGCCTACCCAAATTGTACCTGATTTGTCAACAAGAATGCTTTTTCGACTTATATCGATATGATGTAGTCCATCTTTTTCATTATAATTTCTAAAAGTTTTTCCCTGCCATACAGAGTCATTCCCGTCTGGTCCGGCACGGGCGGACAGGCGGGCATAATATTTATAAACACCCTGGTCAGTCCCAAACCAAAGGTTACCAGTTTTATCTTCAGCGATAGAAAATACGCTTTTGGAATTAAAACCCTCAGGAGTAGAAAAGTATGTTAGTGTTTTTCCCTGCCCGACTTTGTCATTCCCGTCCGATCCGGCACGGGCGGGCAGGCGGGCATCATACCTCACTACACCTTCGGCTATGGTACCAAACCATAAATTCCCTTTCGAATCCTGAAAAATACTTCGGATATATTGACTGACTAAAGTAGTGTCAAAATCGGGAGCCATAGCAACTGGCTTAAAGTTTCTTATTATTGTTGGACCTGGTATGGAAGTATCTGTGGCTTTAGGTGTATTTGTTTTTACTTGTCCGTTGCAGTAAGTAAAAATTATTAAAAAGCAAAAAAGTAATATTTTGTTCAATGCCATAATTTATGGATGAAATTTTTCTCCTTTCTTTAACATCTCAAGAATTGCCTTCATTCTTTTATTTCTTGTTTCAGGTTTTTTGGCGGTTTGCAGTCGCCACACAATGGAGTAGATATTTGTTTTGTTAAGTGTTTTGAAAAACGCTCCTGCCTTTTTATTTTTAGCCAATTCATTTAGAAAGTCCGTAGGAACAATCATGTTGCTTGACGAATCATACGCTTGCTTCCATCGCCCATCTGCTTTTGCTGCTTCTACTACTTCAATTCCTGCTACTTTCATCATTCCTAATTTGTCAAGTCGTTCAACATGCTCTCGATTTCTTTTAGACCATAAGCTTTTGTGTCTTCTTGGTGTGAATTTTTGAAGCCATGATTCTGTATCATAAGCTTTTTTTTGTCCATCAATCCAACCATAACATAATGCTACATCAAGTGCCCCCGCATATGTGATTGTTGGTACTCCAGATTTTAATTTAAAAAGCCGTATCCAAATGCCTAATGATACATTATGTTGTTTTGCCAACCATGAAGTGAACGCTTCAGTAGAGGTAAATGTCAGAATAGGCAATTCCGGTTTTACCGCTTTGTTTTCGCCCTGAATTTCATTTTTCATTTTAAAACTGGTTTCAAGTTAACACTATTCTTTGTTCGGAGCGTAATGGTTGCAGCTAACCCATATTGCAGGTCAAAAATCAAAGACTAACACCAAATTATCAATCACTAACATTATAAGTACAAAATAGGGCATAAGGTATTGATTTACAATAGCGATAAATCAAAAGGCTCAATGTAGACCCCCACCCATTATTTGTTTAGGAGGTTAAGACTGATGACCTTTGGTGAATGTTTTTAAAAGTCGTGTTCAAGAATGAAAAAGAAGATGGTAC
>JBBSBD010000205.1:0-11570 GCA_038251675.1 Chitinophagales bacterium
CCCAGGTGATCAAAATAATAAGCGGCAGAAAACAACAAAATCATAGGAACAAAGCTTGCAAGGCCCCAGCGATTTCCAAATACTTCATACTGAAACTGCAGATAACCGATAAAGGTTAACAGCAGCAAACAACCCAATAACAGAATGTAGTCATACCAGGCATTTGAAGAGGCAATTTTTTTATTGGAATATCCAGGCGCATTTTTAAAACTGTACCAAAAACATGCGGCGCATAAAACCGCGATTGCAATGATCATTACATCATGGCCAATAGTGTTTATGTTTTTATAAACGAGAATACCCAAGGCCGTAGTAAGTAATACGATCCCCAGGTATAGCAGGCTGCGGAGGTCCCAGTGCACAGAGACCGGCTTGTTTTCATGTTGTTGAATTTTTTCAAATTCCTCCTCATTGATGAGTTGGGCAATCAGCAGTTTCTCAAAAATGCGTATATCCATTATTGAAATTTAAATTGAATAAACGCAATAACAATGAAGTGATGTAAATATTTATTGCAGAATGAAATGGTCTCTTAAAAGTTTGCCACAGCTATAAAATATTTTTAATACAAAACTATCTCAAACAAAAAAGTCTTCCATTTTTCCCTGGGATAAATGGAAGACTTTGAAATTACCGCCCGTTAGCCTCTAACGGCCCTTCTTCTTATCGATATCTTTTCCGATTATATAACCACCCGCTGCGCCTACTACGCCACCTATTACCGCACCCTTCACGGGTTTTTTCTTGCTGATAACTGCACCACCGATAGCACCTGCACCAGCACCTATCACAGCGCCTTTAGCAGCACTGCTCCATCCTTTTTTCTTCGTCGTAGTTTGAGTAGTTGTTTGCGTATTCGCGCTATTTGCAGAAGCTGCGCCGGAAGAATTGGTACTGCTTCCTCCATTTGAAGAAGTGTGTGCCCTTGGTGCAACGCTTTTTGCAGATGATGCCGGCAAAGCAGGCGTTTCCACAATCTCCTTACCAGCACTTGTATCTGAATACATATCATTATTGTAAGCGCTGGAATCAGTCATTAATTGTATATCCCGTGTTTCCTGGTTTTTACTATTACATGCCGCGAAGCCCGTGACCAGTGCAATAGCAATTATAATATTTTTCATGATTTTCTATTTAATGTTTATCCGAATATTTTTTGTGTTACCAATAAAGAGAAAACTGTGCCATGAATAATTTATTTTTTTTTTGATTGTCCGTATGTTAAACTCTCGTTGAAAGAATTTAACAATTAGGTAGTTTTCTCTATCCCGTTCATTTTTCGTTTACCGGAAAGTGGATAGGTCAATCTCCACCCGATAATTTATTTACTATCATTTCTTGAAATGGGGCTGCCTTATAATAAAAAACCCGGTGGCAAGACCGGGTTTAAGGATGTTGTATTATAAAGCTAATTACCCGCTTTTCTTTTATCAATATCTTTTCCAATTATATATCCGCCTGCAGCTCCTACTACTCCGCCAACAACGGCACCCAGTCCCTTTTTCTTTGAAATAATTGCTCCGCCAATTGCTCCGGCTCCGGCTCCTATCGCTGCACCTTTAGCCGCAGAACTCCAGCCTTTTTTCTTTTCAGTTTGTGTGGTGGTGGTTGCAGGCTCTGTGTTTGTTGATGCTCCGTTTCCTGTTTGAACGGTATTATCTGTCGTTCCGGTAGCAGCAGGTTCCGGTGTTGGAACTGTTGGAGTAACCGGCGGTGTATTAACCTGGGGCTGATAAACAGGCGCTTCATTCACCGTTTTAGCCGGAGTATATATTACTCGCTTTGTAATTGTTATTACACGAGGTTCAACTTTTGCTTCTGCTGCCGGTACAAGTGCGGTGTTTACTGCACGGCTTGTATCAGAGTAAAAATTATTATGGTAAGAAGTAGTATCAGTTAATAACTGAATATCCCTCGAATTTTCTTGTTTGGGAGTATTGTTACAGGCTGCAAACCCGGTGATCAATGCAATAGAAAGTAAAAAATTTTTCATGATGATTAGTTTAGTTGATGAATGATTTTTTTAATTACGGTTGCCCGTCATAATTAATAGAGTCATCCATGCAATGATGGTTTAATACGGGCTTTCGTATTGGCATTATCTTAACAAGCAAACTTTATTCGATCATCGCTTTTTTAGTCCTTCATCCACAAACATTTTCGTTGCACAGTTTTCTAAAATTTTATTAGCCGGTTTACGGCTAAATAATTTTAATAAAAACAGGCAACCTTTTTCAATTTCCTCACGATTGGATTAACGTCTGTCGACGCCAATTAATTAATGGCAATACGATTGTGTTAGGCAATTCTTACTGGTAATTCTTATCCGTTCCCTAAAAAATTCCGGAGGCAATCTTTTGCTCCTAAATATTTTTTTGCCTTAAAGGCAGAGAAGACTCTTTAGTAACGCTCAACTCTTCTTCCTTAACCTTAAACTTAATTTTTATGCAAAAGATCTTTTGGCAAAAACGGAACTGGTTTCATTTAACCGGCTCTATATTTTTAGTATCGATAATGTTGATACTGCCAGGTTGTAAAAAGAATCCGCCTGTTCCACTAATTAAAGATTTTACCCAGGTAAACCTGGTAGCTAACAATGATGAATATGCTGCTACCCGCATTGATCCGGCATTCATAAATGGATGGGGAATTGCTTTTAGCGGGGGAGGAACCGCGTGGGTCTCTGCTGAAGGAACCGGCCTTAGCGAAGTATGGAATAATTTAGGAATAGAAGTGCGCCCGGCTGTAACTATTCCAACTGTGGGTGATGCCGTCTCCGGCGGCCATCCTTCCGGGCAGGTATTTAACGGGACAAGTGATTTTAAGCTTCCCAATGGAAACCCGGCACGTTTTATTTTCGCTGGTCTTGATGGAATTATTTCCGGATGGAACGGAGGAAATGCTGCAGTAACAGCAATTGATGACTCTCCAAGCGGAGCCGTATATTCGGGAATAGCACTTGCTTCAATTGATGGGAACAATTTCCTATATGTTGCCAACTTCAGTGCCGGTAAAATTGATGTGTATGATAAGGATTGGGCCGAAGTAGAAAAGCCTTTTAAAGATCCTAATCTCCCTTGGGGATATGCGCCGTTTAATATTCAAAATGTGGGCGGAAAACTATTCGTAATGTATGCAAAAATAGGCTCTGATGGGGATGAAGTGAAGGGTGCAGGATTGGGCATTGTTGATATTTACAGGCCTAATGGAACTTTGGAAAAAAGATTTATCACAGCAGGCGCACTCAACGCTCCATGGGGAGTTGCGGCAGCCCCTCCTGAATTTTGGGGACCCGACTTCGACGTAGCAAATGCAATACTTGTGGGCAATTTTGGAGATGGACGAATCAATGTGTATGATCAATCCGGTAAGTTTATAGGGCCACTTCGTGCGCAAGAGAAGCCTATAGAAATCGATGGATTGTGGGGAATTTCCTTTGCTCCTGTTACAGCCACCACAGTTAATCCCGGCTGGTTATATTTCGCCGCCGGTCCTGATGATGAAGCAGACGGGCTTTTTGGATACATAACAAAATAAGTCTCTTCACTTTCAGTCAACATACAAAGGCCGGATTTTTCCGGCCTTTTTCAAAATAATATCACTGGTGCAATCGGGGTAATGGATTTATTGAAAGCTTCATAAACAGTTTCATCGCTTTTTGTACCACTATATTATCAGAGGCCTTGAACTCTATTTTATAATAATCCCATTTCCAGGTTTGCAAAGGCTGGGCATTTGTTACAAGCCCTGCCAGGCATAATAGTATTGCAAGATTTAATTTGCGTATCACATATAAAATTTTACAGTTAAAAAGGGCGTAGAAAATCAGGAGGGCAACTCTTGTATAAAAAAGTACATCGGAAGGGAAGCTGATATTTTGTTTATAAAACAAAATTAATAATACCGCGAAACTGTCTAATATTCTGCGTAAAAAAATTGGCTATTTTTTGCTCCCTGGTTTCGCATGATACAGTTTATCTTTTGTGGCTTCTGCCCAGGAATTGCAGCCAGCAAGGCCAAGCGTAAGATCAACATCTGCCAATAAATTTGCGAGCACTTCTTTTACACCTTGCTCGCCTGCAAGAGCGAGCCCATAAGCATAGGGGCGGGCAATAAGAACGGCCTTTGCGCCTAACGCCATTGCTTTAAAAACATCGGCTCCCCTGCGGATCCCGCTATCAAATAACAGGGTGGTCTTTTCTCCGACAGCATCGGCAATACCTTCAAGTGTATCCAGTGCACCGATAGCGCCATCTAATTGCCGCCCTCCATGATTGGATACGATAATTCCATCTGCTCCGTGGTCAATTGCCTTTTTCGCATCATCCGCATGTTGAATCCCTTTAAGAATTACAGGAAGCTTTGTACATTCTCTTATAACCGAAAGGTCGCTCCACGTCGAGGAAGGATTTGAAAAGCAAGTGGCAAAGTGCATCATAGTTTGCATTTTATCTTTTGCCGGGTCTCCAACTGCAGCGAGAAAAACGGGATCAGTAAAATAATTAGCCAGCCCTTCATTATATAAAAAAGGCAAATAAGCATTTTGAATATCACGCTCTCTCCACGCAAATAATCTTGTGTCAAGCGTTACGACAATTGCACCGTATCCGGCTTTTTCAGCACGGCTTATCATACTTCGCGTAAAATCATTATTGCGTCCCCAGTATAATTGAAACCAATGCGGGTGGTCTCCATGAACTGCTCCTATTTCCTCAATCGTTTTTGATGATACAGTGCTCACGACCTGGGGTACATTCAGGGCTTTGGCAGCACGCGCTACCGCTACTTCAGCCTCGGGGTGGGCGATTGATAAAACTCCAACCGGGCCAAGTAAAACAGGGCCTGGTAAATTAACTCCAAACAACCTGGTCGATATACTTCGCTTTGAAACATCTCCCATCATGCGGGGAACTATTTGCCAGTTATTAAAAGTCTTCCTATTGTTCCTTATTGTAGTTTCGGCCCCTGCTCCCCCGGCAATATATGCAAAGGCTTCAGCGGTCATTACCTCACTGGCCCTTTTTTCAAGCTCTTCAAATGAAACCGGAAGAGTGGGTTTAATATTTTGGGTTCCTGCAATGTAAATCTGCATTTGATGTTGCATACCACCAGATAACCCTTCGGGTTTGGAATTATTCACTGTGGTTTCTTTAGATTCTTTCATGTGTGCGTTGCTTCAAAATTTCAAAAAAGAAGTATAAAATAATAATGACCAAAATTATCCATCCTTAACGGTTACAGCCAGCACTATTTCTTTTTTTGTTTTGTTCCTTAAAGAGGCAATAAAGCAATTTTTTTTGAATCATTTTTTTTAAAAGAAAATTTTATGACAACTGATGTTGCAAATTCACGGTATTTCCAGGTGTGGCGGCAGTTGATTTTTTATTTCTTTTAAAAAAGCCGCCTGGAGTTGTGCCGCATTCACAATAATAATATTTTCAATTTAAATTTAGGTAGTAAATGTAATTTTTGCAACTTGAGTAATTAATTGAAAATCGAAATCGTGACTAATTTCTTAGCAATGTCTTACGCAGTGAACGTTGCGTTGCTTATAAAAGCAATCTCACTCATAATCTTCAAATGCATTTATTGAATAGCCGCCATGCTCACCCATTATGTAACACCTCGCAGAACTGTATAAATAATTTACCGGGCTTTGTTTCTCAGCAGCTAAAAAGACCCGTTGCCAGATAGCGGCGTAGGAAGATCTCTGCCCTTTTGGTTTTTGGCACGGAATTCTTTAATGGTATCGCGTCCGGCAAAACCGGCATATTGTTAACTAAATAAATTTTCGATGAAAAAGTTTTTCACCATTTCTCTGTTAGCGGCATCACTTGCTGCATGTAACGATGCAAGTACTCATACGACGACAGTAGAAAAAGACACAGTGGTCACTGCAGCCGCCACTACAACTACAGTAACATATACTCCGGCAGAAGGAGATGTAACATACCGTGATGGAAAAGTGATGGTATGGCGTGATAGTGACTGGAAAGCGGCAGAAGGCGACGTAACACTTGATAATGGTGTTATCGTATCTGCAAATGGTCATGTAAAGCGTGATGCTACTACAGAAGTTACACTTGATGATGGTGAAGTTGTTACCCGTTCAGGGAATTTTTTCGACAAAACCGGGGATGCAGTGTCTGACGGTTGGCATGCAACAAAACATGGTATTAAGAAAGCAGGAGAGGCTGTTGGAAAAGCAGCAGATGCAGCTAAAGATGCCGTTGTAGGAGATAAGGACGAGAAATAAATTCAGCTCTTTCTAAAAATACAAGCCCTGGAATTTCCGGGGCCTTTTATTTCCATAAGGTCATCATGAATAAAAAAAAATATAGCAAAATGTACATTGCTAATATCTGAAAGAGATTTTTAAAGATTGATAATTTACTTGCGGCACAAGAAGCACGGCTGCAACCCAGCCATCATTCCCGCGCCATTGAACTTTCTTTATACCTGTATTAAGATGTGTAGTAAGTGAAGCTGCAGAATAGTAATGCTGATTTAGCTACCAAAAATCTCTTTAAGTTTATTATCGATATCATCTTCTGAACCGGAGTACACTAATATTTTTCCATCCTTATCCAGCAATACATAGAACGGGATATACCTGGTCATATACATTGTGCCTATCCTCGCTGGCTTATTTTTCACCGGGAATTCGTCGCAAACCTGTTGCCACGGCATTTTTTCCTGGTCCATGGCTTTCAGCCAGTCTGGCCATCTATAGTCATCTGATACACTTACTATATCAAATCCTTTGTTGTGGTATTTATTATACATTTCTTTCCAGTGGGGGATGGCCTGCCTGCATGGATGGCACCAACTGGCCCAAAAATCAATCATGGTATAACTGCCTCTCATAGACGATAGATTGAATTTTGTGCTGTCTCTTTTCAATAATGTAAAATCAGGTGCCATACGCCCGGGAAGTAATGCCTTTATTTTATCCTGCGAAGCGGATACACTTTTATAATAGGCTGAATTTTTTGCATCGCCATTGAAAATGTTTAACACGCTATCAATTTTTGCAAGAGGTTTATCATTCATATATAGATACACCTGGCTTAAAAGATAAGCACCTACCGGCGAAGAAGGATTTTTGCCGGCATAATTTTTTATATAAGCGATTTGACTATCCTGCAAAATTTTGCTGACTGAATCCATTTGGTCTCTTACTTTGTATTCTGCATCCAGGTCTTTACCGGCCACTGCATTATATTTTTTATTAAGGGTGGCAAAGACGGTATCAAATTGTTTTAAACCTTTATCGTTTTGATACCGCATGTAATCATCGTTGCTTTTGGAACCGGCAATAGAAAATGTTTTAATATTGACGCCTTTACTTCCTCCATGAGATGTATAGTCGTAATGTTCTGAAGCCGTAGTATCGCCGGTAATTTTTATTACGCTATTTTCTGCAAAAAAAGGAAGCCTCCAGTTCCCCGGCTCTATAACCAGCGTAAGCCTCTGCGAAGACGCTAATGCCCCTTTCAATGAGAACGAATCATTGAGGAACCCAACGCTGTCAACCGTTGTATAAATTTCGTTATCCTGGTTGAAGCTTACCAGCTTTACACTACCGGAATGTAGCCCGCTTATCTTGCCGCTGATGGTGTAGGAATTTGCAACCTGCAGGTCATTTGAATTGTTACAGGAAATTAGCAACAACAGTACACCGGAGGCAAAAATGAAATTTGTATTTTTCATTCCTATATTGTTTTAATATGCATGCATCGTATTACAATACAAGTTAGCAAAATATTCCGGCTCTTGCTTTGCTGACAAACCGCTATAACAGCAGAATAAGATTTTTAAAGATTGATAATTTACTTGCAGCACAAGAAGCACGGCTGCAACCAGTGCATCATTCTTGCGCAATGGACATTCTAAGACTTGTACTAATAGGGGAATCATGGCCGTGTCGTTTTAACCAAGCACGGCTAAAGAAAAATGCCTTCGTTCTTGATAAATATCTGGGGTTAATCCTAAACGTACTACCTTATTTCTTTTCTAATAATCATTTTGGCAATTTGTAAACGGCAATCTTCTCGAAGTCTTTTGTAAGTATTGCGTTTTAGTGAGCTTTCATAATTCTCAAATGTGATGATTGTATCATTTAGGATTAATTCAAAAACCGTATGAAAGTAATTGCATGGGATCGGTGAATGTTTTAAATGAATTACCAACTTGTTTGTGTTGTCGGTGAGGATCTTCCTAAAGCTATTATTCTTTAGAAGTTTTTTAATTTTAAGTATAATAATCGATTCCCCATACTTTGGGACATTATTTCCAGCTTTGGCGGTAGTGTTATAGAGAACATCATTAGAGTAGCACAGAGGTCTTTTGCTTGGTTTTCCTTGTCTATTGACTGAAATATCAGATAGTGTTATACTTACGAAAGGCGCATCGATTAAGTGGGTCTGGCAGCGCCTATAAATTTCTTCGTTTAAATAAAATCGGTTACAAACCTTTCTTCCTCGTCGACGAAGCCTTTCTGGAATGTGATCAAGAAAGCACTGCTCGTATAGCTTCATTAGCGGGATAAGAAATTATAAATTAATTTTTCAAAATCGATTTCTTCACCAAATATATACCTGTCGGTTTCAAATCCAGTTTTAAAGCCAGTAAAATTCAAAAGCAAATCCCCATCGGAGTCGATTGAGAGTATTGAAACGCCTAATTGAGACTTTCTAAAAAAAACAATTTCATTTTCGACTGAAGGCGTTAAATCTATATCCCTTAATTCGCAATTACATTCTTGTTCGATTTTTGCAATTGCTAATATAAATGATAGGAGAGGTTGCAACTGGTTATCGGTTAATTCAAAAGTTAGTAAGAGTGCTTGAGAAATTCTATTTTTAAGACTATTGTTGTAATGGGTTGTAATACTTTCATTGTCATTTAAAATTTCTAATCCTTTATTATAGGCCTCTGATGTAGTAATCGTGCTATAATAATCTTCCTCTGGATAGTCAATAGTTGCATTATATTGTGATAACGAATTCATCGGAACGTAGGTTTTAATTTCTCTGTAATGATATTAAAAAATAATTGATTTTTAAAATCCCTGATTTCATCTAAGTGGCTTTCCAAGTTTTCGTATCTAATAGAAGTGTTGCTTATTAGCTTTGTGACTCTTAAGTCTATGATAAAGTTCAAAGCCGAATTTAGTTCAAGAACTGACTCTATAATTAAACCAGAGATGCCCTTCTCTTCTACCCCTAATTGCAATAAAAATTTGTTAAGATTAAAAGGGACACCTTCAAGTGGTTGCGGTAAAAGTTTAAACAACTCATGCAAGTGCTGTGTATTGGGTATTGGAATATGATTTATATAGCGTATTCCAACATCCTTAATTTGAAGGTCGCTCCCAAACTTTCTATCTAAAACAATTAAAATATCTTTAAGTTCGATTATTAAGTTTTCCCATGATGAATAATTGCCGACTTTGTGTAATAGAATATTGTTCCTTTTTATTTGCAATACCCATTCAGGAGTTTTTTCAGACGTTTTAAATACTAAACCATCTTGTAATTTTTGGAATGAAGTTGACGAAGAATCTTTTTTAGCGTCTATTCTAAAATTATTTAGAATAGACGTTTGAAAAATGGAATACCTTTTTATTAAATCTGGTTCTTTTGAAAGTTCCTTTATTTTTTCAATGGAGATTGATTTTACAATATTTAAAATAAAAACCGCTTCTTTAATTGGAGGATGCGGGAATTTTTCAAATGTCGTTTTTCCCATAATTATTATAAATTCTGGAGGAAAAGATATACAAAGTTACTGGAAAAGGGGATAAATGATTGTTAACATGCCGATTCCGTGGTTCGTGTCTCCACTCCGTGGTTCGTGTCACGAAACACTCTTTAATAATTTCCTACATTTATTTGGTGAATGCACAAATAAGAAAATCCTATAGAGCAATCCATAAGATATATTTTTGGACTGCAACTATCCACAACTGGTTACCATTACTGGAACCAGACGGGAATAAAGAAGTAATTATCAGTTCTATTTAAATGGTTCATATGCGCTTCGGTAAGAGTTGTGAGTATTAAAAGGAAAATAAAAAAAATTGAAAGTCATAAAACTAACATGTACTTTTTTCCTATCAATGCCAAAGAATAAATCAATCTAACTCTTCTGTATTATTATTTCTTTAATTGATTGATCTTTTCCCGCTGTACTCTGAAAAATTTATTTCTTTCTTTTTCACCTGTACCACTAATTAGAGTTGACCGGCCAACAAGGGTATTAAATCCATCAAATACTTTTTTACAGAATCGAATATCTTTAGTCAACATATAATCCAAAACATTATAAGTAACGATGGAAAGTTGTTCACCATTAAGATCAAGAAGAAATGAATTGTTACCAATTATTATTTCATTGACATAAAATTTGATGGAAGCATTATGAGTAACATCAGCGACTCCGGGCATAAATTTAATGCCTGACCTGGCTTGCTCCTCCAGGTGTTCGAGCATTTTTTCAAAAGAATGCAATACCGCAATGAAATCCTTTTCCCCCTTAAATAACCCGGCTTCTTTGTAATATTCCAGTTGATTCATTGAGCTATTAAAACTTTCAAAATTCCAAAGTTCCGTTGAAGTCAGGGAAGTGTATTCTTTAATAATTATTTGCCCTAAACGATTGCATTCTTCGAAAGGAAATTCCTGGAGAGAAAATGTTTTATGCTGATAATCTGGTTTATTAAGAACTGATTTCAACCAGCAGAATGTTTTAAAAGCCCCGATTTCAGGGAAAAGATAAAAATAAAAAAAGGGGGCATCCTTACATTGATAAAGCATTTCTCTTTTTTCAAAAGAATTAAAAAATTTCAATTGTTTAAGAAGGCCTTTCAGATAGTCCGTAAAGTCTCCCTGCGCGGCATTGATCCCAAGAGCTTGAAAAACTACAGTGTCATTATTGATCTGTAATAGCTGATCAAGAGATAAATGAAAATACTCGCACAAAACTTTAAGCTCATTTAAGGAAAGCGGGCTTTCTCCGCGAATACGGCGATAGGCACTGTCATTGCTTAGGTTTAATTGTTCGGCTATCACATCAACAAGCGCCAGGTGCGCCGGCAGTTGATTTTTTATTTGCTTTAAGAAGTTTATCTGAAGTTCTGCCGCATTCACAGATTTTAAATTTATGGTTAAAGATAAATACTTAGCATAGCTTTTGCAATCATCTATTTCAATCCCAACCTGGTCATCAACATCTCTTTCTTCGTTTTACTTACCGCAAGTCTTTCACCACTTTTCAATACAATATATCCACCATCACTTCTTAGAAATTGAGAAATGTAGGTGACATTTACAAGCGTGGAATGGTGTATGCGTTGAAAGATTTCCGTTGGCAATAATTCCGCTACATCTCCAAGTGTTCTTGAAATAAGCATGGGTCTTTTTTCCTTAATAAAAACTTTGGTATATGCTCCTTCAGCATGACAATATATAATAGATGATACTTCTACGAATTCATACCCTTCTCTTAATGGCAGCGCAATTTTTTGTTCATCTAATGGTTGACGGATATTTTGGAGCAGGTTATTA
>JBBSBD010000206.1:0-11219 GCA_038251675.1 Chitinophagales bacterium
CCATTCTAATCGCTTTTGGTGTCGTTGTAATATGGGCTGCAACAGGGCCGGTATTTCATTATTCAGAAACATGGCAATTAGTAATTAATACCGGCACTACCATCATTACTTTCCTTATGGTATTTCTTATACAAAAATCTCAGAATAAAGAATCGATGGCAGTTCAGTTGAAGCTCAATGAAATTGTGGCATCCAATAACCAGGCGAGTAACAGGCTTGTAGATGTGGAAGATCTAACGGAAGACGAACTAAAAGCTATAAGAAAATATTATGAGAAGTTAAAAACAATGGCGCAAAAGGATAAGTCCTTACAAAAATCTCATTCAATTGAGGAGGCAGAAAACAATCACGATCTTAAAATAGAAGCTCTCAGGGGTAGCCGAAAAAAAGCCAATGAAAAGGGATCGTAAGCTTATTAATGTTTTGGCAGGATTTGACTTATGATTATTTCGGTCGTGTTCTTAAAATAATATTTACTGTCTATAATTAAATTGCCAGATGTAAATTGCCTGATGCCGGAAAATCAACTATCAAAAAAGCAAGTATGGATAATGGCAATTGCTGCCGGTGCTGCGGTTGCTAACATTTATTACAACCAGCCCATTTTAAAAGATATCCAGCAGTCAGCGCATGTTACAGAATCGCAGGCCGGCGCTGTTTCTTTTTTATCCCAGGCCGGCTATGGATTAGGGTTATTCTTTATCACGCCGCTTGGTGATAAGATGAACCGTAAAAAACTTATCCTTATTTTATTATTGCTTTTGTCGGCCTTTCTTTTAATGATGTCGTTCATTCAAAATATTTACTTCCTTTGGATAGCGAGTGTTTTTATCGGGCTGTTTTCAGTCGCAGCGCAAGTGATTCTGCCGCTTGCTGCATCGATGGACAGGGTAAGCACGGGTAATACGATCGGTAAGATATTTAGCGGCATTCTTATTGGCATATTAGCAGCAAGAGTGTTGAGCGGCTTTATAGCAAATTCACTTGGCTGGCATTCGGTTTATATGATTGCGTGTGCATTGAATTTAATCATTTGCTTTCTCTTATATAAATATTTGCCGAACGTAAAGAGCGGGTTCAGCAGCAATTACCTGCAATTATTAAAATCAACGCTCTCACAAGTAAGGCGTTTTTCTATATTAAGGGTTTCGTCGCTAATAGGCGCATTAATGTTTGGCGTGTTCTGTTCGTTTTGGACCAACCTTACTTTTCACCTGAGCGGAAAACCATTCAATTATGCACCTGACCAGATCGGCCTCTTTGGTTTTGTGGCTATAGGAGGGGCATTGGCTGCTCCTGTTTTTGGCAGATCGGCGGACGGTGGCAAGGCATTCCGTTCGCTCCTTATTGCAATAATACTTGTGCTGCTAAGTGTTGCCGCAATGCATTTCTTCTCCACATCATTAGGTATCATCATAGGGGGTGTTTTTATTCTCGATATAGGTGTGCAGGCAGTACAGGTTACTAACGTTGCCAGGATTTACAGCCTCGATGAAAAATCAAACAGTCGCATTAATACCGTTTATATGACCTGCTATTTTATCGGGGGCGCCGGCGGAACAGCTTTGGGTTTATATTGCTGGAAGCGCGGTGGATGGGAATTGGCTACGTGGCAAATGATGGTTTTTACAATGCTCGCTTTTGTCGTTCTGCTGGCCAGCACTCAATTTTCCCGCAGCCCCAAAAAGGCAGTTGAATTCAATTAACGAGCGTATTTTACAAGAACTTAAATTATTTTAAAATTGAGATAGACAATCTAATACCTATTGAAAAAAAATATACATTTAGAATGCTTATTTTTAGAGGTTACTCATCAGTGTTGATATGAAGAATTCCGGCCTCCGCCCCTCCTTAGTTGAAAATTTTCAATTCCTTTCCGGGGGTGGTGAAATGGGTATGCTTATGCGTTCAAAAGATTGGTCAACCTTTGCCATCGGCATGCCAGGCACATGGCCGCAAAGTTTGCGTACCACGCTTAGTATTATTCTCAATTCTAAATTCCCGATGTTCCTGTTTTGGGGACCGGAATTAATTTGTTTTTATAATGATGCTTACCGGCCAAGTCTTGGTAAAAATGGCAAACATCCCGATATATTAGGCACGAAAGGAGAGGAAGCCTGGGGCGAAATATGGCACATCATAAAACCTTTAATAGACCAGGTACTGGCAGGTGGCGAAGCTAGTTGGAGTGAAGACCAACTGATACCCATTTATAGAAATGGAAAAATCGAAGATGTGTATTGGACATTTAGTTACAGCCCTGTGAATGACGAGTCAGGAAAACCTGCGGGCGTGTTCGTTACCTGTAGTGAAACCACCGACAAAGTCATCATGTTAAAAGAAATAAATGAAGGTAAAAATCAATTACAATTTGCAATAGACGCTGCGGAATTGGGAACGTGGGACCTTAACCCGGTAACAAATAAATTTACCGGCAACACCCGGCTGAAAGAATGGTTTGGCTTGCAGCCTGGTGAAGAGATAGAGCTATCTCTTGCTATCGCTCTAATTGCAGAGCAGGACCGTGAGCGGGTAAAAGATGCGATTGAAAAAGCGCTGCAATTTTCCTCTGGCGGTTATTATGATGTGGAATATTCCATTATTCATCCGCATACCAAAGTTGAGAGAATTGTAAGAGCAAAAGGCCGCGCAAAATTCAACAACCAAAAAATTGCCTATCGTTTTAACGGCACCCTGCAGGATACTACGTCGTGGTCTATCTCGAAAAGAAAAACGGAAGAAAGTGAAAGACGGTTTCGCAATATTGTAAAGCAGGCGCCGCTGGGAATCACCATATTCAGGGGGGCTGATTTTTTGGTAGAGATGGCTAACGAAAGCTACCTCAGTATTGTTGACAGAAAGGAAGCTGATTTTGTGGGCCGGCGTTTATTTGATTCTTTGCCGGAAGTAAAAGAGGCGATAGAGCCTTTATTAAAAGATGTTTTAAAAACAGGCAAGCCATATTTTGGAACAGAGTTCCCTGTAGGTATTAACCGGTATGGCAAAAAAGAATTATCCTATTTTAACTTTGTATATCACCCCCTTCTGGAAGATAATGGAGATATTACCGGCATTATCGTAGTCGCCTCGGATGTTACGACATCTGTAAAAACAAAACATGAATTGGCGGAGAGTGAAAAGCAATTCAGGAATTTGGTAATGCAATCTCCTATACCTATGACGATATTCACGGGCGAGGATCATACCATTGAATTGGCCAATACCAATATGATGGAAAAGATATGGAGAAAGAAAGAAAGCGATGTTATTGGTAAAAAAGTACTTGATGTTTTTCCGGAATTAAGAGATCAAAAATATCCCCAACTATTAAAGGAAGTCTATACTTCAGGTAAAGTTCACAGGGAAAATGAATCAGTGGCGTATGTACAAGGGGATGACGGTCTTAAGAGATTTTACGTTGATTTTGAATATGCGCCCTTGTATGGTATCGATCGTTCCATAAATGGAATACTTATTACTGCAAACGATGTAACCGAAAAAGTAGAAGCCAGGCGCAGCTTAGAAAATGCGGAAGAAAGATTAAGACTCGCTGCAGAAGCAACAGAACTTGCCACCTGGGAACTGGATCTTAAAACAAGGAACATAATTTACAGCCCGCGCCTGCCGCAGATATTTGGCCATAGCAGAACTCATATTTTTACCCATGCGCAAATGCGGGCTCAAATACATCCCGAGGATATTCATGAAATAGTTGAAAAAGCATTTGACCTCGCCATGCAAACGGGAATGTATAAATATGAAGCGAGAGTAGTGAAGCCTAACAATGAAGTAAGCTGGATAAACACGCAGGGTAAAATATTTTATGGTGAAAATAATGAACCGGAAAAGATAATTGGCACCCTTAAGGATGTCACCGAAGAAAAATATCATGAAAAGGTATTGCTTGAAAGCGAACAAAAATTCAGGCTGCTTGCTAATTCAATGCCGCAGCAAGTGTGGACTGCCGACACAGAAGGTAACCTCAATTATTTTAATGAGTCGGTATTTAGTTTTTCGGGACTTACTCCTGAGCAAGTGCACAGAGATGGATGGTTGCAAATAGTACATCCCGATGACCGGGAGGAAAATGTAAAGAGATGGCTGCATTCTATAACTACCGGAGAAGACTTTTTATTTGAACACAGGTTTTGCAGGCACGACGGACTGTACCGCTGGCAATTGAGCCGCGCCATTCCGCATAGAGACGCGGAAGGAAGGATCCAGATGTGGGTAGGCAGCAGTACAGATATACAGGAATTAAAAGAACAGGAACAACAAAAGGATTTTTTTATAAGCATGGCGAGCCATGAATTGAAGACGCCCATAACTTCCATAAAAGGCTATATACAGTTGCTGCAAATTACCCATTCAAGTAGCGGAGATGATATACTTACGAAATCGCTTAAGAGCGTAGACAAGCTGGTAGAAAGGCTTACATCTTTAATTTCAGATCTTCTTGATCTTTCGAAAATTAAATCCGGCAAACTGTTTTTAGTTAAAGAGTCTTTCGCCATAAACGAACTGGTGGAGGAAGTTACCGATGAGATAAGGCACATAAACCCTGAGCATAGTATTGTTATCGCAGAACAAGTAAGATCAACCGTATTTGCCGATAGGGAGAGAATAAGCCAGGTATTAATAAACTTGCTTACCAATGCGGTAAAATACTCCCCGGAATCTATGGAAATAAAAGTGAAGAGTTACGAAGAAGATAACAGGGTAATCGTTTCCGTGGAAGATTCAGGCATTGGTATAAATAAGAAAGACCAGGAAAAAATATTTGAACGCTTCTACAGGGTTGAGGGAAAAAATGAAAAAACATTCCCGGGGTTTGGCATTGGCCTTTTCATTTCAATGGAAATTATCCGAAGACACGATGGTGATATGGGCGTGATAAGTGAGCCCGGGAAAGGATCTGTTTTTTATTTTTCGCTGCCTGCGGAGAATAAATAAAATGCGGATACATACACCCATCCTATATTATTTTATTATTGCGATTCTATAGAAAGTTAATACCTCCTGCCATCATTATTAACAACGTGTGAAAAAAAGCAATACTATTTTTTTTCTAAAATCTTATCTTTATAGCAAAATAGCCCGATCGTATAATGGTAGTACGTTAGATTCTGATTCTAATTGTCCTGGTTCGAATCCGGGTCGGGTGACAAAAACATTATTCAGCTTTATTCTTTCAACTGGTAAATACTTTGAACAAAAAAGCCGGCCACATCAAACGTGTCCGGTTTTTTTGTAAAAATTTACAAAACAGCTTTTAGAATTGAACTACTAAAAAATAAATTATTATGCGATTGCCTCTGCGGCTCCTCTTGCTGCTGCTTCGCGATTATCTTTGTGATTCTTATAAAAATTCTTCCGGCTAAAATATATTATAGTAAATATAACCAGTAAGATAGCTGGCATTATAGCCACCTTCAGCAAAGTGTCGGAACCGGCCGTTGCATCTGCGGCTGCCCCGGTTGCCCCGGAAGCAATTGCGCCATCCCTAATCTTATCATACCAATGACCCATTATCGGAACAACGAGTGATGTAGAGAACATACCTGCACCACCCATTATTGAAAGCCCAAGTGCTCCGGTTTTGGGAAGGTATTCTGCTACAAACCCTAACATGGTAGGCCAGAAAAAGCAAACCCCCAACGCAAAAACAAAAGCTCCGGCAAAAGCGGCGGGGCCACTCAATATGCTTAATAAAATAAGGCCAATACCTGCAAATAAAGAAGAAAATATAAGCATCCCATTTGGATTCAGGCGATGTACAACAGGTCCGGCAAATGAACGGCCTAAAGCCATTAATCCACTTATGAATACAAGAACCAATATACCCGAAACGTTTGCTCCCTGCAATAGCGCGACTATCCAGGTATTAGTACCCAGCTCTGTTGCGCCGGTCATAAACATACATATTACCATTACAATAAAAAGAGGATTCAGGCATGCGGCGAACATCTGTTTCGTGCTTACGCCACTGGTAACTCTTTCTGTTTGTGGAAACTTTAATTTAAAAAAAAGAATGCCATAGATAATTGCAGGAATGAAAAGAGTGGCAATTAAAATGCGCCAATCTAATTGCATTTTTTCAATCATCACATAAGCCAGTAAACCGCCAACTACAAAACCTCCCGGGAACCATACGTGAAAGCGATTCAGCATGGTGGATTTATTCTCAGGAAACAAGGTAACCGTAAGAGGATTACAAGCTGCCTCTACCATTCCATTACCTACGCCAATAAAAACAGTCCCGATGAATAACATCGTTGCGTCTTTCGCGACAAGGTATATAACGATACCGGCTATATGCCCTATAAAAGCGAGTCCCAATATGCGCTTCATCCCTATGATGTCGCAAAGAGGGCCACCGAAAACCATGGCGAGCGTGAACCCCCAAAAGGCAGGACTGAACACCCATCCCAATTCTTCTTTCGATAAATGGAATTCATTACTCCATATTCCTTCAAGAGAAGATCTGAAAATGAAAGTCATCGCTGTTACCAGTAGTGCGATGCGGCTGGCGAAAAATAATTGTTTGCGATTAATTGTGTCCATGTAGAAGTTGATTTTTTTTATAATA
The DNA here is from genome assembly GCA_038251675.1 of Chitinophagales bacterium. Lineage (GTDB taxonomy): Bacteria > Bacteroidota > Bacteroidia > Chitinophagales > Chitinophagaceae > Ginsengibacter. The sequence goes on from JBBSBD010000206.1 coordinate 6,590, forward strand.
GAAATGGTTACTTAGACAATTACTGAAAAAACAGGTTTGGTGCTTTCGAATCGAAACCTGGGCAAAGACATCGCATCTGTAAAAGATGGATGGATAAACCTCCGGCAATTATTAGTCGTGGCTTAATCATTTGTTACAAGAATCGTTAGGAAAACTAAAAATAGTATTTTTTTTTTCATAGACAAGCATTAAGGCCGTGAAAATAAAATTTTAAAATGACCGCTCGTCAAACTTATGTAAGGCTATTTCCTATAACTTTACCTGAAGCTTGTAACAGTAGGGTACAGTTGGTTTTCCGACTGTAAATTCATTCAATTCCCAAAAAATGATATAAATATGGAAAGAAGAAATTTTATTCAACAGTCGTTTATGGCAGGTGCCGGGTTAATGACAACCAGTTTTTCATCGCCGCACAATAAAAAAAATAAGCCTGATGAAAAGCCCTTTCATCTCGACTATGCCATTCACGATGGTATGTTTAAAAACAGCGCCGGAGCCGATTTCGTTGATCAGATTCAATTTGCCTACGATAATGGTTTTCGTGCCATAGAAGATAATGGCTTTATGGGCAGGCCTGTAGCTGAGCAGGAAAAAATTGGTAATAAACTTGCTAAGCTTAACATGAGGATGGGTGTGTTTGTTATGAACTTTGACAGTTGGCCTGTAAAAACATCGCTTACTTCCGGCGACAAAGAATGGAGGGAAAAGTTCTTAAAGTCCTGTAAAGAATCAATAGATTGCGCGAAGCGTTGCAATGCTAAATGGATCACAGTGGTGCCTGGAAATTATGAGCATAAACTTTCACTGGAATATCAAACTGCCAATGTAATAGAAGCGCTTAGGCCAGCCTGTGATATACTGGAACCTCATGGCCTCGTGATGGTTTTGGAAGCATTAAGCGATACACCTGAACTCTTTCTCAGGCATTCCGATCAAACATATACTATTTGTAAGGCGGTAAATAGCCCATCCTGTAAATTCCTGTTCGACATGTATCACATGCAGCGGAACGAAGGCAACATCATTAACAATATAGACGCTTCGTGGGAATCAATCGGTTATTTACAAATAGGAGATAACCCTGGCCGCAATGAACCTACTACAGGTGAAATGAACTACAAAAATATTTTTAAACATCTCTATGAGAAAGGCTACAAAGGTATTTTAGGAATGGAACATGGAAAGTCCATAGAAGGCAAACCGGGAGAGCAAAAATTGATAGAAGCTTACCGTTACAGTGATGATTTTGTTTAAATAAAGGCACGTTAGTTTAAGTGATTCCGTCGGCATGGCATCCCTGGCCAAAAGTCGAATTAAATTTCAGCAGGTAACCCGATAAAGCAAGTAATTTGCACTTATTTGCAACGAAAGAATACTTTTAGTGGTCATGAAAACTATGTTCCCAAGACGTATCCCGGCTTTACTTTTTATTTTATTTAGCTACCTCGCGGTAAAAGCGCAGACTACCTGCTCAACTCTTGGCCAGAACCCATCTACAGCGTTTCCTGTTTGCGGAACCGATACGTTTAGCCAAAGTACTGTCCCCTATTGTGGTGGAAGAACGGTGCCTGGTCCGTGCAACCAGGATGGCGTGGCGGATCTCAACCCATTTTGGTATCAGTTTACTTGTTTTAGCCCAGGCACTTTAGGATTTGTGATTACGCCTAATGATCTTAATGATGACTATGATTGGCAACTATTTGACATCACCGGGCACGACCCCAACGATGTCTATACAGATGTTTCTTTGTTCGTCGCTTGCAATTGGTCGGGTAATCCTGGAATCACCGGCGCTTCCCCATCCGGTACTTCATTAAATAATTGTGCTGGTTTTGCATTCCCGCCTTTTAGCAGTATGCCTGCTTTAAAGTTGGGACACACTTACATTTTGTTGATTAGTCACTTTACTGTTTTTACACCTTCACAAAACGGCTATAAACTTGCCTTTGGGGGAGGTACCGCAAGTATTATTGACCCAGTTCCTCCGGACCTCGATAAGGTAACTGCATCCTGCGACGGTGGGCATGTTACCGTAAAGCTTAGTAAAAAAATGAAATGCAGCAGCCTTGCAAAGGATGGTACTGATTTTGCGATTACACCATCCATGGCAACAATCGTTTCGGCTTCGGGCAATAGTTGTGCTGCAGGTTTCGATATGGATTCAATTGTTCTCGTGCTTAATAAACCTTTATTGCCCGGCGATTATACACTTACGGTTAAGAATGGAACGGATGGAAATACGTTATTAGATAATTGCGGTCGCGAAATACCAGTTGACAACTCCATTGATTTCAAGGTTTTTCCTATACAGCCTACGCCAATGGATAGTCTTACAAAACCGACCTGCGCACCGCAATCTTTGCAGTTGGTTTTTAAGAAAAATATTCAGTGCTCGTCAATAGCAGCAGATGGAAGTGATTTCGTGGTGACAGGCCCGTCGCCCGTTACCGTTAGTAGCGCCGCAGGAATTTGTTCTAATGGCTTAAGCAACGTTGTCAATGTGAATTTATCAGGTCCAATCGTGAATGGTGGTAATTACCAAATCAAATTAGTAAGCGGCAGCGATGGAAACACCCTCATTGATGAATGTAGCCAGGAAACTCCCGCCGGCTCTTTAAGTTTTGTTTTAAAAGATACCGTTTCAGCTTCTTTCAGTTACAACATACTGCAAGGATGTACCGTCGATACTGTTGCATTTTTTCACAGCGGAAATAATGGCATAAATTCCTGGTTATGGAATCTTGATTACGCAGGAACCAGCACGCAACAAAATCCAGTAGCTATTTTTAAAACATTTGGCCCGAAAAAAATTGTGTTATCTGTCTCGAATGGTTTTTGCTCCGATACATCCATGCAAACATTTTCACTGGGTAATGAAATAAAAGCGGACTTTGAAGTAACCAATTTATTATGCCCTGAAGATGCGGCTGCTTTTATGAATAAGAGCATAGGCAATATAGTTTCTTACAACTGGAACCTTGGCGATGGAAATACCAGTAATGGGCAGACTCCTGCCCCGGAACACTACCCCATACTATCTGCAGAAAAAATTTACAATATTCAATTAATTGTAAAAAATAATATCGGATGTTTTGATACCGCTGTTAATAGTATGAAGGTTTTGAAGTCATGTTATATCGCAGTGCCAACTGCATTTACTCCTAATGGTGATGGTTTGAATGATTACCTCTATCCCGTGAATGCTTATAAAGCGGATAATCTTGATTTTAAAGTTTACAACCGCGTGGGTCAATTGGTTTTCCACTCTACTGACTGGACCGTTAAATGGGATGGAAGAATAAAAGGAGAGCCACAGGATACTGGAATTTTTGTGTGGTTGCTTAGCTATACCAATCACGATACAGGCAAGAAAGTTTTTCAAAAGGGTTCTACGGCATTGATCAGGTAAAGAAATTATTCGCTGATCTTTGGGAACCTGGTATTTGATCCATCGGTATCTGATTTACAATAATTAAATTGAAACTGCAGTATTCGTAAGAGAAGAAATAAGTTAAACCTTAAATTTTTATACATGGAATCACATATTGTAAAAATAAAATCAATAGAAAAAGTTACCCACGATGTTTTAAGAATTGTTGTTGAACGCCCTGCCGGCTATAAATTTACTCCCGGCCAGGCGACAGAAGTAGCGATTAATAAAAATGAATGGAAAGAAGAAAGAAGGCCCTTTACATTCACCAGCTTGCCGGGTGATGACCACCTGGAATTTACCACAAAAACCTATCCTTCACACAAAGGAGTTACTAACGAATTGTTGAGTTTACAGCCCGGTGATGAATTGATCTTGCACGATGTATGGGGTGCAATTTCCTATAAAGGGGAAGGCGTGTTTATTGCGGGCGGCGCAGGTGCGACCCCATTCCTGTCCATATTAAGAGATCTGCATTCAATAAATAAGATCAACAACAACATCCTGATTTTTGCCAACAAAACAAAGGCCGACATTATTCACAGGGAAGAATTTGAAAAAATATTGGGTAAATCATTTATCAATATTTTATCCGATGAAGAAGTTCCCGGTTACGCACACGGATGGATCACAAAAGATTTTTTGAAAAAAAATATTGCCGATTTCAATAAGCACTTTTATGTATGCGGGCCACCAGCGATGATGGATAATATACAAGCGCAATTGGCTGAGCTTGGGGTTGGAGAGAATTCAGTTGTGGTGGAGATTTAGAAAATAAACAGCTGTTTAGTAAATTCGGCTCAATCCATAAAGCCATGACATTTTAATGAAATATTTGATCGATCCAAATAACAGGAGTTGTAAATGATAACAGAACCATTTGTACCGTTGGATTCTGTGGTGTCAAGAACGTATTGAACTTTCCAATGAATGAAAAAGACAGCATTGCATAAAGAGAAATAAGTTTTACTTTAGTCATATCACAATCGGTTTGTTATTGCTTGTTAGTTGAATGAAGTTAAGAATCATCAAAACAAAAACCACATCTAAGACCTTAATGGGAATCAATATTCATTTAAAATTACTTTTATATGAGAAAAAATTCAGGCCGACGTGCCTTTATCAGGAATGTTGGCATCAGCGGACTTAGCGCAACTATTCTGCCTGTTGCCGGTCTTGCAAATAGTACACAGCAAAAGG
>JBBSBD010000207.1:0-11176 GCA_038251675.1 Chitinophagales bacterium
TACTGTTTCAATCCACGCGCTCACGAGGAGCGCGACCCCCTAGGTTTGTGAGCCTCATTATAATTATGTTCGTTTCAATCCACGCGCTCACGAGGAGCGCGACATCAAACTCAAAACCTATCAGAACAAACTTGATGTTTCAATCCACGCGCTCACGAGGAGCGCGACTGCTATGCTGCTAAATTAATAATAATCTGAATGTTATAGCTACCTTTCCGCGTAAGTAGGATGGAAATCTTTAAAATGTATGTACGTAATTCTTCAAAAATGCGTAACAATCTGGAAATGAATAGTTGCGAACCATCTTAGCAAAAATATGATCGCTTTAGGTTCGCGGATCAAATAATCATCAGATCTTCCGGATTATATGATGCTTTAATCCCTTTGTGTTCGATCCTTGATCGCCAGTTATTCCCTAGCATATAATATCTGAGGCTATCTTTTTCTGTATCAATAATAGATTCCAGCCTGTGCTTTAATTCTGCATACTGAGCCGGGTCAACCAGGCATTCGAATACAGAATTTTGAACTCGTTGCCCAAAATTAACACATTGCTTTGCCACCTGCCGTAAACGTTTTCTGCCGGCAGGGGTCATGGTTTCAACATCATACGTAATCAGTACCATCATACGCTCTTACTTATTTAGAAACACCGGGTAATTATCAATATCGCCACGGATAAAACGGGCGAGTAATAATGCCTGACAATAAGGCAAAAGACCAATTGGAACCATTTCCTGAAGGAAAGGATGCATGATTTCTTCCTGCTTACGTTTTTGCCAGGCTGTCAGAATCTCTTTTCGTGTACTATCATTCATAAATATGCCTCCGGCATCGCGCGAATCAAATCCCCTGGCATCAACCTGCTTCCGGTTGATCAATGAAAGTACAAGCCTGTCGGCAAGATAGGGTCTGAATTCTTCCATCATATCCAATGCTAGGCTTTGCCTCCCGGGCCTGTCGGTATGCAAATAGCCCACACATGGATCAAGGCCTACGGTTTCGAGGGCTGACCGCACTTCATGCATAAGTAAGGTATAAATATATGACAGCAATGCATTTACATTATCCATTGGCGGACGGCGGTTCCGCCCGTTGAAATGAAAATCCGGTTTTTGTGCAACAATCAACTGATCGAAGACCCCGAAATAGGTTGATGCCGCCTCCCCTTCAATGCCTCTCAAAATACTGTTATCATCACACTTCAATGCTTGCTTCTGTTTAACGCCCAAGGTATGGATAGCCTTTTCCATGGCAGCCATGTTTAAACTATCCTGATGATCACGGATGGCTCGTTGTAAAACAGTTTTGCTGTTTGAAATTTTTCCGGCAACAAAAATCCGGCTTATTTCGTTTGAAAACTGAAGATCATCCGCCAGTCTGTATTGTTTTCTTCTCAGTAATACATTGCCCGAAACCGGACCGGTGACCCTTCCAAGAAAATATCCATTCTCAGATAAGAAACTCAATGCAATATTTCGTTCCGCACACATAGCCATTAGCGAGGGGCTTGCACCCATAAAGCCAAAACAAAAAATGCCTTCGATGTTGTGCACCGGTATCCGGAAGCGTTCTATATTCTCAACTTTGATTACAATATTTTCGCCATCCTTGCTCAGATAGGCTCCCGGTGTAGTGACATACAAAGTATTCAGTAATTTACGCATAGGGTTTAATCGGTTTCAAGTTCTTTTTTCAAATAGTCAGATGCTTTCCTGGAACCCGACATGCTTTTTGGCAAACAGATATGTATCAAAGAACATGCTTTGCAATGCGGTTTATAAACAGGCAAGGGGGTTATTCCACTATTGAACAATTCGTGCATTCGCTGCACAAGTTCATGAACCCGCTGGCGAAGTTCGGGCGTAAATTCCAAAATAACCCGTCGACGGGTTTCGGCATAAAATAAAGAACCTTGCTGAATTTCAGTATAGAACATTTCTTCAAGGCACATTGCCTGGGCGCAAACCTGCACAGCATCGCGGTCGTCGGGTTTTGTTTTCCCTCTTTTATATTCAACCGGATGCAAAATCCATTTTCCATTCTGCCCTTCGATGGTAACGCCTTTTTCTTCCGAATACTGTAACTCAACCACATCGGCCCGCCCGGTAAGTCCAAGTTTCCGGCTTAGTAAAGGAAATGCGCGGTAAGTGATAATTTTTCCCCGCTTATCACTTTCTTCCGGATCATCAACTCTCTCGTGGAGATGATGGCCTTCGGTAGTGCGCACATTTTCTTCCCATTGCTGTTCGATATGAATTAACGCCCATTGCCGTTCGCACAAAGCGAAATGCTGAATACCGGAAAGCATAAGCATCTCTTCATCCTGAAAAAGTTCCATACTCTAAATTAAGTTTCATTACTTCCTGTTACTCTTTTTATTAAGTTCCTATCAACATTAGATTCGCCGAATATATTTTCCCATCGGCGGCAGTATGTGCAATTTTTGCACATACTGAATCTTCCTTTAACTCATTGCTGCTGAAGATATTTTTTAAATGTTTGGTTATAACAGTCCTGTCAATACCGAACAAATCCGCAATTTTTTGCTGCGTAAGCCAGATGGTTTTGTTCCGAAGATAAATTTCGACTTTAACCTTGCCGTTCGGGGTGGTATAAAGGAGGATTTCATTGAAGCCTTCGGGGGAAGGGATGTTTTTTTTCCCATATTTTATCACATTATAACATTTCAATTAGCTCAACTCCTGTAGGCACAGATTTGTCGATGGTAACTGAATAATCGCCCCATGAACGTGGCAATGCTGCATTTTTAGTAATCTGAACTTTATCGAAAAGTTCACCTGACCTGGCTGAACCTAAATGGTTGTTATGTTTGAAAACAATTAATTTCCTTGGATTCATTTCACCACGGGCAGCAGCACGATCATGCTCAAAAGCATTGAGTAATGCTTCCCATAATAATCCCAGGTCTTCTTCTGAAAAGCCTGATTTCAGGGCATCGACGGCTGAAACGAAACCGTGCATCCGATAAAGGGCGTAAGGAACGGTAGATTTGCGACCAAAGGTAGATGCATTTTCACGCTTCTCCTGCGATTTAGCTTCTTTTTCAGTAGTTACGGCACAGCGGGTAATTGAATGTTCAGCCTGGTAAATACGGTCTTCGGAACGAGAGAAAGTGAATTGGACAGGGCCACGGACAGTTCCAGCACCTTTGTCCCCAACGCTCAATACGGCTCCAAAAGCACGTATATCAAAATAGTCCTTACACAAATTATTTTGCCTTTCAGGAATAGTAGTGCCAGGAGTATTATCAATAATTGGAGCTAAAACATTGCCTTGCCTGATAAAAATATCATTAGGGTTGCTCAAATTGTGCTTCAGTTGCACATAATTTCTGACTTTTCTTTTAATACAGACATCTGTAATAAGACCTTCCTGATTTTCCGCATCTACCCGGGGTAGGTTTGCCTGATCAGGATCACCATTGGGGTTTCCATCCTTTACATCAAATAAAAAAACAAAGTCGTACCGATTTTTAATTGTATTTGTTTCCATAGTTTATTCCTCCTTGTTGTTTTCTAATATTGGTTGAAGTTCTTTATTGGTTTTTGCATTGTCATAATCCTGCTGCTTCTGATGGTAGTAGCCAAGCGCAAACTGCCCCTGTTCTTCTAGTGAGAAGATAGGTGGGAAACTATCTATAATGCTGCACAATTCCTGTAATTGCCTATCGAGTAAAACGGCAAGGCCTGGTTTTTCATGTTTCAGTTTGGAAATGTGATTTTGCGATAACTTCATCAACCTGCCAAAAGCCGGAGCCGGGCTTGTAGAAGCAAATGAGAAAAATCGTTCGCGGATTCCGGCATTAAGATCTTTGCCTTGCGCTGCCCGTTGGATACTTTCCATGACTGCGAAAATCTTACCACAAACAAGCGCCGGGCTCTTGTCATTTGGATCATTTTGTTCTTTTATCATAAGTTCTCTGTTTTTAGTGTTTCTGTTTAAAATAAACCTTATTAATGCTGCTCTTTCGGGCGTTACTGAATCTTTTGTCTGTCCATCTTCAGTACTTTCTGTAAAACGAATCCTTTTAAGAATCGCTGCAAGAATCCATAATGGAGGAACTGAATTTTTGAGTGCTGCATTCCACAACTGAGTTGCTACTCGCGCATTTGTAGGATCATTGGAAGATTTTGTATTATAGCCAGCCCTGGCAAGTGCATACAAAGGCACATACCTTGTTTCTCCAAATGCACGGATAGCTATTTCCCGAAACCAGAGTGCAATATTATTTCTGGAATCATCCAGACTTATTTCTATCCAATCGCGGATGGCAATGCGTGCAGCGGCTCCCGACAATGTGCAGGAATAAAACTGGTTTGTTTTTAGTCCTTTTACGGGTCTTTTGTCACCGGAGGAGACAGAGTCAAATAACTTGGTGATTTCAGATGGGTCAGGATTATCGAGAAGATTAATATCATCTATGGGTTCTGCGTCTTTAGTCCAATAGATAAATGCAGTATCGGAACCCAAATTTTTGCGATTAGAATATAAAAACTGACTTTTAGACTTTCCATTTTTATCCTCAATAATCTTTTCACTTCCGTTAGCCAATAACCAGTTTAGTCCTTCAACATAATTTTTGGCACAATTGGTGCATATTGAAGAGTTATCATTTCCTTTTAAATCATAAGATTCAAATGCCTTTTCATTGTAGGAAACCAGAGCACATCCGGCAGTCTGCCCATCCGGAACACGTTTAATCATTCCATGAGGCTGGTTTAATACCGGGAAATCAGACTTGCCACAAACTGAGCAAATCTTCTTTTGCCCTATTAACTGAGATGCCTGTTCCTTTTCAAATTTTTCGACTATTGCGTCATATACCACTTGTTCTTCGTGAAGCCTTTTATCATTGACACGAAAGGCAATATTTCCAGCTCTTTCTTCCTTAACAACCTGATTTTCAAATTCACGAATTGCTTTGTCAAGCCCATTTTCTTTGTTTGCAAAATAAAAAGCAAAAACGGGTGATAAAATTTCAAGTTGCTTGTAAAGTTGCAATTTGCTTAAAAACAATTGATGCTTGAACGCAGTTCCGGATTCAGCTTTAATCTGTTCCGCTGATTTCTCTTCATCCGGAATATCAGCACTAAAACCAGTATAATTCAATACCTCCTCAGCTTTATCAAGTAAAAGCCTTGCTTTTCCTTTTTTCGAAGTAAGAGCCTCCGCTTGCCTGTTAATTTTGTCAATAAGTGAAAATGAATGAAAAGAACCATCATCATTTATTACTAAATCTATTGAAATGGGTTCGTCTTTTAACGCATCATGTCCTGTTCGTATTCGTTTCCCAAATTCCACCAATTCTCGTATCATAACCCAGTCTCCTTTCCTTCCATCTGGTTAAACCCATAAATAATTGACGATATTTCGCTATTCATTTGCGGTTGAATATGGGATGAAAGCATCATTTTTTCGTTCTCCACTTTGGGGCATTCCAAAACGCCGTTTACAACTGCAACATCATAGAAAAATAAAGGAGAAGGCTTGCCATTGGCATCAAAGAAAATATCAAAAAGCATACTTCCAATAGGTATTATTTCCTGTAAAGGTTGTTCAGTACCATCAGTTGAATAAAATTCGGCTGCGAACTCGCGTGTACCCAGGAATGGTCTTCGCCAGCACTGGCCTTTTTTTACGCGACGCTTAAACATTTCAGCATATTTCTTTGGAGGATTCTTTGGGTCAAATTCCTTTTGAAATACTGAAGCTTCAATAATATAGGCAATATCTTTAAGAATTATACTGTTTCGTTGCGCCCGCCTTTCTTCAATAATAATCGGCGTTTTCCCTTGCTTAGCATTAATTTCATTCCGCTTTACTGATAAGAATTTAACCGGATTAAGAACAATAATCCTGTGTATCCACCATTGAAATTCAGGCTTCCAGAGTATTGAATCGAGTACACCCCTTGCAGCAGATGGAGTCATACATGGGTAGGTCATTCGTTCAACTTTTAAGTCAGGTCGTGTAAAGCAGGCAAATTCACCAGTTACTTTCACACGCACAATTTCGTTATCTATCATCTGTTTTTTCTTAAAAAATTAGTATTTAGAAAACTAAAGTTGGATTATCAGTAGAAATTCCATAATTCACATCATACCCACCATACCATTTCCAGTAACCTTGTGGTTCTTTACCCATTTTGCCAATATTTTCATTCATGAAATTATCATATACCTGCACCGAATATTGTTGCATAGCCCTGTAATCTGAGCGTGATAATATTGGTTTGTAACGTATCTTCTCATATATGGCCATGCTTTCGTCGCAAAGTATGAAAATCGGCGTAGTTGAATTTTCGATTAAATGATAAGATTCAGCAACAGTCTTAAAATTAAATCCAAGCCGTGCCTGTCCAATATTCTTTTTATCCTCGGGGATAAAAAGCTTGAAAACCTTACGATAATATTCGCCAAAGAAATTATGTTCAAAAAGCAGGGCTTCATTACCATTATACATACTATTGGCGAATTCAGCCAAGGAACGGTATTGCTTATTAGGTACACCGGCTCCATCAATGGAAAATATATAAACCTCCCCTTGTTGTTGCATTTTCCCTTCACGATTGCAACGGCCGGCAGACTGAATGATAGATTCAAGAGGAGATATCTCCCGGTAAACACATGGGAAATCAAAATCGACTCCTGCTTCGATTAATTGGGTAGATGAAACCAGGATTTTCTCTTTGTTAATCAAACAAGCACGAATGTTTTCGATCACTTCTTTTCGATGAGCCGGGTACATGTTTGTAGATAAGTGAAAAACCTTATAGCCTGATCGATCCTGAATTGCATTGAAAAACAATAATGCTTGCTTTTTGGTATTAAAAACACATAAAGCTGAATCATTGTGTCCGTGGACGTTTTCACACAATTTTTCAATTGTAACCGGTATATAATTGTTAAGGGCAAAATATTTGACTCTTCGTGTGGCATCAAACACTTCTTTAGGATTTTCAACTAAGGATTGAATGGATTCAATACCATCAAAGAACTCGCTTTTTTCAAACGCCGGTTGCGTTGCGGTGCAAAACAGAAATGAAGTACCCATTACTTTCTGAACGTTTTTCAACATGGAAAGAGTGGGCAGAACCAATTCCTTTGGCAAAGTTTGAACTTCATCAAAAATAACCACTGATTGAGCGATGTTATGCACTTTGCGGCATCGCGAAGGCTTATTGCCAAATAATGATTCAAAAAACTGGACTGATGTCGTAACTATGATCGGATAGTCCCAGTTTTCTGTAGCAAGTCGCCTTGTATAGGCATCGTTTTGCAGGTTTTCATCCGCTATGTTTTTATTAGCTTCTTCATCTTCGTTGAAATTTGAGTGATGCTCCAACACCCATTCTTCGCCAAAGATACGTTTCAGTTCCTGGGCAGTTTGGTCAATGATACTTATAAACGGAAGAACAATAATAATTCGTTTTAACTCATTATGCTGAGCATGTTTCAACGCCCAGCTAACTGAGGCCAATGTTTTTCCCATTCCTGTAGGAAGAGTCATGGAAAAAAATCCAGTTTTGGACTTGGCTTTAGAAATGGCATAATTGCGAACCTTATTGCGCAAAGAATTTAAATAGCCTTCCTTACTTTTTCCGCTTATCTCTTTTTCTAATTTATCTAATAAATATTGAGGTTCGAATACTTTAGTATTTCTTTTATCTGATATAGAATTATTAAAATGTTTTTCGGTATCTAACCAATCCGCATCCGTCAAAGCACTAAATAGCATCCGGATAAACAATTCTTTGTCAGTACCTCTTAAACCTGTGTCTTCGTACTCAAAATCTCTTTCATTGATTGGATTTTCTTTGAGAAATTCAGGCTTCACTGTGTTTAATAACGCGTGTTCCGCATCGTCAAATTCATAAAGGTCTGTTTTTAAAGCACCCCGATCAGGCATGCCTTTATGGTGTCCGTCAATAGCAAAAGCACCTTCAAATTGTTTGTACTTTTCGCACAATGCTGCACCCCAACTTGCATGTGGAACGCTGCCTCTTCGTCCTCCCTCACGAAGGTATTTCTGGAAAGCAGGCTGGTATTTTCCAAAATCGTGGAGTAAACCAGTAGCTTGAAATATTTTCCTAAATTTCGGATTATCCGTAAAAGTACTCATTAAGTCTGCAACACCATTCAGATGGCTAACCAGGTCATGCTCTGAACCTTGTTGGTTTTTTGAATGCGCAAAATATTTAACCTCTTCCATAAATATTTAAATATTACCCTAAAAACAGTAGTACTATGTATAAACGAGAGGGATGACGTCAATATTTAAAACATCACATAGAATGATATCTGATCAAACATGTAGAATCGTAAATTTCGACCTCAAAGTTAGAGAAGTTAAACGGATATGCAAAAACTAAGATTGATGAAAGTAAAACAATCATCCTTCCAGGTTTTATCAGGAAAGGCCGCAAAGCAGTTATGGGATATAACTGATGGAAACATTTTTAATTAAATCATGAGGGGGTGAATTTGCGAAAATTTATTTTTCGCTTAATTTCACTCTTAATTAAATATGTTTTTAAAATATCTTTCTTAACTATATTTCTATAGGTGCTGTGGTTCTGCTGTTGTAATGCTGAACATTTGAAAATCACTTGCGGTGATGATGTGCTGATGGTGTTCTTTTACAGCGTTTTGTAACACGGCTGTAACATTGCTGTAACATTCCTTTGAAACAAATGGTTATTTGTTCAGGATACGGCTGACCTGCATATGGGAAACGCCGAGGCGAAGGCCAATTTCACGCAGGCTATATCCTTGTTTTTTCAAGGTGAAGACTTCGCTTTGAATGTTTTCGACCGTTGGTTGTATTGCGCGTTTTTCCCAGTAATTTATATTGTATTGTTTTACTTTATCCGGATTGTTTCTTTTCCAGTTTTTAAGGTACGCGCGCTGAGCTTCTTTAGCTTCGGGCGACATATTCCTTTTGTATTCGCGCATGTACTTGTTTTTGCCTTCTTTGGCTTGTTTTGATAACATGGTTTTTAGATTTTAGGAGTTGCTTTATATAGGTGGTGTTATGGTGCTGTCGGGAATAGCCTGTCATTCGCTCTGCTAATTGCCTGATGCTGTGTTTCTTTCCGTAATTTTTCGATATTGCTTTTCCGACGTTTTTCAACTTCATAAACCAGGTCTTCATACTTATTCATTTTGAATGAAACATAAAAGCCCCTTGTATATCTTGCATACAGTTTAAGACCCCAGGCGTTCTGTAATTCCTTTTTAATCTTGTCGAGTTGATATCGGTTATCGTATTTCTTTATCGCGTCGGGAATCCTGGTTATATCTTTGGAAGACCTCAATCCTGCCATGCGCGCCAGCAAAAATCCGTTGGTAATTTTACAGTAAGGTTTTGTTTGAATGATACTACGGAGGGCTGCAAAAGCGAGAAAGCAAACTATTTCGAACTCAGACTTATCATTTTTATAAAAGTCGAAAATAATGTCTTTATTGATGCTGGTCATAGGTGAATGGGCGGGTATTAATTCAAACAGCAATTTGCCTGATTCATATACCTTTTGCCAATTTCCCCAAGTTAAACCGCAATACCGCCCGGCAGCTGCCATGCGCGCCTCTATGGTTCCAGCCGCTTTCATTGCATTAACATATCCACAGTAATTCATAATGTTATCAGTTGTTTTTCGGATATCAGTTAATGCATTATTTATTAAGCAAACCGGGAACGTTAAATAAATTCTACCTTGTCCCATAAGTGTGTCCTCCTAAATTTGAACAAAGCGATCCTGAAAACTGATTCGGACACAGAGGAATTGGGAGAGGATGTAAGGATTTTGGAATAAAATGCTTACCTTTGACTCCTGCTTCTGTTAAAGTATTGAGGTCGAAACCCTGGCAGGTTCCGGCCTCTGTTTTTTTTTCGTTCATGTAGGAATGGAGTTAAATTTCAACAAAGCTTTTTCATAAGTTCTATAGCTCCAGGCAGTTTTCCCGAAATCTTCGTTTCCCGGGAAAACCTCACCTCCAAGTATCAATTTGCCTTTTAAAAGTCTTTCGGGTCGGGTTCTGATAACAAACACTTCGAAATACTTCAATTTTCGTGTTATGGATTGCTCATAAATCGCTTTATTACCTTCTCGCAATACCTGAGTATAGGTAAAGCCGTTTTTACGTAATGTGTCCAGGAGGTGATTCATTATTTACGAACCTTTCCCGTTTTAACATTTTGCATGGCTTCGCGGACCTTGGCAGGATCGAAGAGGACGGTCCGGCCACTCTGCCAATAAGGAAATACACCGGAGTTTTTGAGCTGCTGAGCCCTGGGTGCTGAGACCTTCAAGAATTTAGCTAAAGAAATTATTCCACGAATAAATTCTTGTGGTGGTTCGGCTTTGGTTTCGTTTTGGATTTCGGCCCTGACGGCTTTCCTCATTAATGTTGTGAGTTGTTCTTCGCTTAATTGTGTGAATATTGTTTCCATGGGTTGAATGGGTTTAATATTGTTTGATTGATGCAAATGTAATATGGTTAAATTGGATGATGTATTGAAAAACAGATATATAAACCGACAATTGAGGTTGTCGGTTTTGTCGGTTTTGTCGGAAATAGACATAAAAAAGGCCTGTAATCAGGTAAAACAGGCTTTTATTGGTTGTCGGAAAATTGATTAAATGCCAGTCAATAATTCATCAATTAATTTTGAAGATTTACCACCTTTATCTTTCCAGTTATCACGAATTGACATGTTTGCTCTAAAAAACAATTTCAATTTGCTGGCTGTAATTTCTTCACTTGTAATACGTTTTATGAGATCAAAAAGTGCGGCTTTAGCTCCTGTTGGTGCTGTTTTCCAGAAAACAAAACCTTTTGGATGGTCTGTAAAAATTAGTAAAAAGGTATTTTTATCTACTTCACGTACCAAATTTGCCTTCATCAATTTATTAAATATCTTGATTAGCTTATTTTCATCATAAATGCTTTTTAAGCCTGTTGTCTGATTTTCGGACCTATCCTGCAAGGATAAATACCTATCAATTATATCAATTACAGATTGTGTTACTGTTAATTTAAAGGAATAGATTTGTTTCGAAAGAATTAATTGTTCGTTTAAGTTACCCAGTAAGTTTACATTCCTGATAACACCATCAGATTTGTTTAAATTTTTAACAATGTCAGTTAGA
>JBBSBD010000208.1:0-11170 GCA_038251675.1 Chitinophagales bacterium
ATAATATTGGTTGTATCGGATGGAATAATATTGTTGTTCCAAACTGTTGGGTCACTCCATGCTCCTGTTTTTACATTTGTTACCTGTCCAAAACTAATATTGATTAGAAGAAAAAGAAAGGTGGTAAAATATAATTTCATTGTATGAATATACTCATTGCAAAAGAACTTTTGGGTTATATTTTAACTTGTATAAAATGCAGCCAAGTCTATTTTCAGTGGAGTGTATGCGCGGCTTATCAATTGCAATACATCTTGAAGAGTTCCCGATAGTGAAGCGTATCGGTATACGGAGTATGGTCAATGTGAAATATAAACGCTCCCATGTTTACTCCTTCTATTTCCGCACATTACTCATACATCATAAAGATTTATAGATTGGCTTTAAATTGAATTTCTTTTATACTTTAGTGTTTTTGTCCTGAGTTGCAAACATCAGTACAGCGCAGATTTTAAGTAATGGGAAGACGACGGACAGATAGGGTGATATCAATTATTGATTATATTTTGCATCATTAAAAAAAAGAAATAATCTTAAAATGTCAACATCAAAAAAAATACTGATACTCACAGGCGACGCCGGTGAAAGCTTTGAAATTCTTTTTGCTGCACATCGCTTAAGAGAAGCAGGATACACCCCGGTAATAGCAGCACCTGCCGTAAGAAGATTAAACCTCGTAATTCACGATTTTGAACCGGGGTGGGATACATACGTTGAACGAAAGGGCTACCTGGTTGAATCGGAAATTTCATTTGCAAATGTGAAAACGCAGGATTATGACGCTTTGCTAATACCGGGAGGCCGGGCACCAGAATATTTAAGGAACGACAAAACCGTAATTAAAATAGTAAAGGACTTTTTTGAAAGCGATAAATACATTTTCTCTATTTGTCACGGTGTACAGATATTGGTTACTGCCGGGCTGGTGAATGGGAAAAAAATTGCTTGTTACGAGCATGTAAAATTTGAAGTAGAATCATGCGGCGGAATTTATATCACACCTGATGAAGCCGTAATGGATGGTAAAATTATTACCGGCAAAACATGGCAATCGCATCCTGAGTTTTACAGGATAGTTTTTAAATGCCTGCAAACTTTATAGCGGAACGATGGCAGTTAAAAGATTGAATTAACCACTTTTAATGACAGTTTACAAGCATTACGACCAGCAACAATTAGATGCCCAATATAATAACAGGTTGCATGTTCCCGATTTTGCCGATTATTTTGAACGTTGGGAAAAGCTAAGCCGCCAGGCAGAAAAAGAACAGGCTGTTTTTAAAGACATTTCTTATGGCAGCCATCCCTTAGAGCGCCTCGATATTTTTCCTGCAGCAAATCTAAGTGCTAAAACACTGGTCTTTATTCATGGTGGTTACTGGCATCTGCTTGATAAAAAATTATTTCATTTTTTGGCACCAACTTTTTTAGAAAGAAATGTAACAACCGTACTGCTAAATTATCCGCTTGCTCCTTTAGCCTCTATGGATGCAATCATATCATCGTGCTGCAATGCCTTGTTGTGGTTGCAAAATAATTTAACCAACTATAACGGAAATCCCTTGCAATTGTATGTCGCCGGTCATAGTGCCGGCGGGCATCTTGCATGTATGTTGCTGGTTAATAACAATACAAATTTTTTAAAAGGTGTTGTATCACTGAGTGGCTTATACGATCTTCAGCCTTTAATGCTATCTAATATTAACCTGGTTCTGCAAATGGACGCGGCGATGTCAGCGAGAAATAGTCCGGCTTATTTGAAACCGGTACACGCGTGTCCTTTATTGCTTGCGACAGGCAGCGATGAAACAGATGAATTTAAAGCGCAGGCAATCAAAATGTATGAGAATTGGAAAGACAAACAAAGCGTTGTTCAATTGCTGAATGTCCCGGCCAAAAATCATTTTTCTATTCTTGATGAAGTTACGGGACATGGTTCCTTTCTTCAATCTGCTATCTTTCGTTTAATGGAGATAGAATGTTGAGAATTATGCGTGGGGCACAAAAATCAGTGCAGTCATTGTTGGTTTGGTATTATGTGCCTAAAGCTGCATTGGTGAAACTGATACGTTGTTCTTTTGATACCAGACCGAAACATAATTGATGTTGATTGACGGGGACGCCCAAAGCAACGGGGTTAAACTATAGTTAGCATTCATGGCACGAGTATAGCTGACCCCACAAGCCTTGCTGCCAAACCCGCGCCAGGAGAGGGATAAAGTTTTTTGTGATTGTAGTTGTAGATTAGCGGCGGCTGGGATATATTTATATGTCAGCTGATATAAAATGGAAAACTTTAAGTCATTAACCATCTCGACATTAGCTCTTAATTTTTTTATCCTTATCGGGGTCGGGCACGGCCTGGCATGTATCGGCATACTTGAAATACTTTCCATAATTGCAGTGGCAACAGGCCATATCATTAACAGTGGTTTCTCTTCACTTTCCCTCACAGCTTCTTATGATGAATCGCTCGTCACAGTTGGTTTATTTTCTTTACTTAGCCAGGTACTTATCATCATATCGTTTTTTATAAAAGGACGAAAAAAAATTTGGGTTAAAATTGTTGGACTATTATTTCTATTCATAGGGTTTTATTATTTGACACATAATTTTATAAATGACTCCGGAGCAGAGCTTGGGTTATTTACAGGTATACCATTTTTAATTTTCTCTGGAATTTTAATTTATAAGATGGTTAAAATGGTATCTGAAGTGGTAGTTACGGACTGACGCAACTATATGTAAGCTTAGCCCTGGTTTTGAAATAAGCTACGATGATTATTGGAATTGTATTAGAACAGCTAACTATATTACTCATCGCACAAGTATGGCTCACTCAGGTTGGCATTCTACAAAACTTGCAGTAAGCAAGACGGCCAGACAAAGGGCAATCTGAAACACATCGGCGCTCAAATTTTATGCTACCGGTGAAGATGAATGTTTTTTCTAAAACATTTGATGCAGCAGTAAAGAAAGCGGAGCATTGGCCGCAAAGTAAAAGAGACCAGGTAACCTACTTATACGTTGTACGATACTTACGAGCCGACAGGCTAACCTGAACTTTGACAAAACATACAAGCTGAACTTCTAATTTAAGCCTTTCAACAAGACAATACTTCAATTGACTTGCTCCATATTTTTATCAGGTTCTGCATTACTTCTTTCATCCAGGTAAATCCACCTGCCCAAAACCATTATTTAGTATTTTCTGATTTTTTCAAAATAATCAGAACCAAACTGTGATATTTTAAAACTCCCTCCGAATCATTCATAAAATAATCAAAAACAGGGAAGCTGAAAACTGAATAGAGTAAGCCAGATTTTAAATAATAAAAAATGAAAAAAATAATTTTATCTGTTACCGTTTTGGTACTTTTTATTGGTGCTCTTTCAGCTCAAACTGTTGACGAAATAGTTACCAAAAATCTAAACGCTACCGGCGGTGTTGCGAAACTTCATGAAGTTAAATCTGTGATAACAGAAAACGCTATAAAACTACAGGGGCTGGAAATTGAAAACCTGACAACCGTGTTGGTAGGTAAAGCAATAAGAAGTGATTCAAAAATTATGGGAAATAATTTGATACAGGCATTTGACGGCACTACGCCATGGGCAATAACGCCTGTAATAATGGGTGGTAATGGTGAACCCCAGGTAATGTCTGAAGAAATGGCTAAAAGTATTGTTAGTCAAATAGACCCATTCCCGTTATTAGATTATGTAAAAAAAGGTACAAGAGTAGAGCTTTTGGATTCTGAAAAAGTAAAAGACAAAGATGCTTACCATTTAAAAATATTTACGAAAGATAGTACTGAGTCTGAAATATGGATAGATGTTACAAGTGGTTTAATGTCAAAATTAAAGACGATGCAAAATGGGCAACAAGTTGAAGTCGTTTTTTCAAACTATACAGAAATTGAAGGAATAAACTTTGCCATGAGTATGGAAACTTCAAGCCCTATGGCTGGTATCATTATTATTGACACCAAAACAGTGAAGCTAAATAATGCAATTGATGAGGTAATTTTTAAAATGCCAACCACAAAAAATTAAAATCATGAAACAAATAAATCTAACTGTTTTAAATATTGTCTTCTTTGCTATTTTGAGTTTATATTCAGAAAGATCGGCAGGACAAAGTTTAAACCTAACCGCAATTCAAGCAACCGAATTACACAATATTAAATCAGGTTACAATAATAAAACCTATCAGTTGAATGTTTCGCTGCCTAAAACATATTCAACGCAAGACACGTTACGTTATCCAGTTTTATATGTTTTAGATGGCAAATTTTCTTTCAAGTCGATGACCTCCATTCGGGAAGGGCTGGACTTAGGAAAAGAGATCAAAGATATCATTATCGTTAGCATTGACGACAGTTGCAATACAGATGCTGATTGGCTTGCAAGCCGATACAATGATTTTACTCCATCAAGTATTCTGCAATCTGATACGCTTTGGTCAAAAATCATGAACATTCCGGAAGGCAAACTAAGATCAGGAGGAGCCGAAAATTTTTTGAATACCCTGGAAAAAGACTTAATACCCTATATTACTGATCATTACAAAACTACCAGCGACCGTGGCTTATCAGGGCATTCACTTGGAGGATTATTTGCAGGTTATTGCCTGTTGAAAAAACCATACCTGTTTAAAAGATATGGCATAAATAGCCCTTCCTTTTGGTGGAATAACAGTGAAATGGTACGGGATGAAGATTATTATGGCAGCCAGCATACTGAGTTAACAGCTAAAGTATTTTTCTCGGTTGGTGGCGCTGAAGATGCCATGATGATCACCCCGTTCAACGCCTTTACAAACTCCATAAAAAGCCACCAATATAAAGGCTTATTTATGACGGTAAAAATATTTGAAGACGAAACGCATCTTTCAGTAGTACCGGCATGCAGCAGCAGAATGCTGAAAGTTTTGTACGGTGCTAATGTTAAATAAATTAAACCTTAAATAAACAAGGTAACGATGACAAAAGACCAGGCATTCACAAAACTGATAAAAGAAAACAAAGGGATAGTTTATAAAATTTGTAACACCTATTGTGCCGACAAAAAGGATAGAGATGATTTAGCCCAGGAAATTATTTACAACTTGTGGAAATCGTTTAACAGTTATAATGATGAGTTTAAATTTTCTACATGGATGTATCGAATCGCTTTGAATGTGGCAATTTCATTTTATCGCCAGGAAAAGAAATTCAAAAATCATGATTCAATTTCAGAAGGACTGATTGTTTTTGAAGAAAGCCCGGAGGATAAAAATGAAACTGAAAATAACCTCCGGCTATTGCAGGGTTTCATAGATGAACTGAAAGAAATTGACAAAGCAATAATTCTCTTGTATTTGGACGATAAATCACATAGAGAAATTGCAGAGATTACTGGTTTTACAGAAACAAATGTTGCAACAAAAATCAATCGGATTAAAGATAAACTAAGAACAAATTTTTCAAATAAATAAAAATTTAAAATCATGGAATTAGACGAATTAAAAACAATGTGGCAATCTAATGATAAGAAATTAGAAAAAAGTCTAAAACTCAATGAACAAAACATTGAGTCGATACAGACCCAAAAAGTGGCATCAAAACTTTCGCCATTGTATCGCCAAAGATTAATTGAATGTACATTTCATTCAATCGCAATAGTGTTATTGATTGGCTTTCTGTTTATGAATATTTCAGAATTCCCGTATGCTATTTCAGCAATTGCTTTATTGGCTTTTTATGTAACTACTTTTATAAATGCTTTAAAGCAGATTATGCTGATAAAAAATATAGATTTCAATAAAGACCTGGCTACAATGCAAAGTTCGTTGGTAATGCTGCAAACACATATTATCAATTACGCCAAATTAATTATATTATTTATTCCTACATTTTTGGCGTACCCAACAGTTATTACAAAAGTTATCAAAGACTTTGACATTAAAGCACTGGCAGATTTTGATATTATTGCAAAATCAAATGGAAGCTGGTGGACTTTAGAACTGGTGGCTTTAATTATTTTAGTTCCGCTTGGCACTTGGTTTTATAAAGAAGTAAACTATAAAAATATGGACAAAAAGTGGGTAAAAAACTTTATCCAGCGATCATCAGGAACAAGAGTAGCAAAGGCTTTGGAGTTTCTGAAAGAATTGCAGAGTTTAAAACGCGACATTAATTGAAAAAAATAACTTGACTAATTACACGAGTGGTGGTGAATTAATTATTTTGCTTAACGGAAAACTGGTATTACACCAGCCGGCAACGCAGCAAAGCACTGATAAAAATATGCCGGCCATCACCACTAAAGTGCAGGCGGATAAGGCTGCAGCGCTTGCTATCGAAAAGATCAGGAGAGGAATAGCCGGCGAATTATCAACCGCTGAACTCAGCCAGATCACCCGTCAGTAAACAGCTTAAATGTACCATCACATCTAATTAATTTTTATGAGAAAAATTTACAAATCATTTCCCATCTTATCACTAGTTTTAATCATTGCATCAAACTTCTCGTTGCACGCACAAAACTTCAAGCTGTACGACATAAACAAACTAACCAACTCTTACCCCTACAATTATCAATACACCACTAACAGCCAATTTGCGATACTAAACGGTGTCATGTACTTTGCAGCCAATGACGGTATTCATGGTAATGAGCTTTTCAGAAGCGATGGAACTCTCGGCGGCACGTACCTGGTAAAAGATGTAGTGCCGGGAATTGCATCCTCCTCGATATCAGATATCAAAGTGTCAGGTAATCGCCTCTATTTTTTTGCGGCAGATTCCACACAAAGGCAAAAGCTATGGACATCAGACGGCACGGCTGCAGGCACAGTTATTTTACAGCTAAACAATTTTTCTCACCTTTACCAGTACGGTGAAGAGTTGTCGGCAAGCGTTGGGACAACTGAATACTTTTTTGTTGAGTATCCTGACATAAATGGGGAACAATTTGAGTTATGGAAGACTGACGATACCGGGATCGCAGGAGATTATGTGGCAACAGTTAATGGATTCCCAAACGAAATACTTGGCGTTAATGGCCGGGTGTTTTTCACATTTTACGAGTTATCCACATTTGCTCCCAGTGACGTTTTTGTCAGTGATGGCACACCTGGAGGTACCTATGATCTGAAGGATCTTGATGGTAATCCGGCTACCGGCGGTACGGCCGGCCACCTTACGGAGTTAAACAACCAATTATATTTTTCCGGCAATGATGGTATAGCCAACAAGCTCTGGGTTTCCGACGGTACGATTGGTGGAACGCATATTGTAAATAATACAAACAATATATCGCTCGACCCCAGTGTTCCGTTTGGCCTTTCACCGTTCGGCATATTTAATAACATGCTGTATTTCCCCGGAGGCTACATAGATAATAGCACAGGCACATCAACTGGTCTGGAATTATGTACCTTCAATACAACCGATCCTGCTGCTAATGTTACGTTCATAAAAGACATCATCCCCGGCAACAATGGCTCGGTTCCTCAAAACTATTGTGCTGTAAATGGTACAATGTTTTTTACCACGCAGACATCTTTCCGTGGTGCTCAGCTTTGGAAGTCTGATGGCACTGCTTCCGGAACTGTGTTAGTAAAGGATATTGATCCGGGAGAAATTAACCGCTTCGATGACCTGGTAAATGCTAACGGTCAGTTGCTATTCGCGTACTCAAATCAATCACTTGGTACAGAATTGTGGAAAAGCAACGGTACGGCTGCAGGCACCGTGTTAGTAAAAGACATTTTCCCCGGGCCAAGAAGCTCCGATGTATATTACCTTACTAACTTCAACAATCATACTTTTTTTGCTGCCGGTAATTCGCTTGGAACAGAGCTTTGGTCTACCGACGGTACAGCATCTGGAACTTCACTTTTCAAAGATATTAATACAGCAGGCAGCGATGGCTCCGATCCTAGGGGATTTGCTTCAGTGGGCAATCAAACTATTTTTGCAGCTTTCAATGGAGCGGGCAATTTCCTCTATTCACACAATGCTAAAAGTGGCGTTACAAGGTTGGCAGATTCTACCGGCACGGTGAGTTACCAGGTGGGTAGCCGGCCTTATTTCTCAACATTTCAAAATGATGCTTATTTTATAAGTTATACGAACAAACTGTGGCACACTGACGGTACCAAAACCGGAACCTATCCATTATCGCTGCCTGCGTTTGCACCAGTCGACTCAGGAGCCATTACCGCGATTATAGCTACTCAGAAATTGCTTTATGTTTTCGTTTATCAATATTATACCAATACAAATGAATTGTGGCGTACCGATGGAACTCCCCAGGGTACTTATATGCTACCGAATGATGTAACGGGCTTTGTAGATCCCGCCGCGGTAATCTATAAAAATGAACTTTATTATGCGGGTGTTGGAAATGCGGGCAGTGAGCTTTGGAAAACGGATGGAACTGTTGCCGGGACGAAAGTAGTGACAACCATTGGCAGCTTTAATTATGGCGCCATCGGACCTCTGTACAAGTATAAAGACAAACTGGTGTTTCGGGCTTATTCTGCAAATTCCAATACTCCCACGCTATGGATTTCCGATGGAACTGCCACAGGTACTTACCAAATTGCTGATCTGTATCTGATTTCTAATTTCGCAGAGGTAAACGGGAAGTTGTTCTTTTTTGGATATGATAATTCCACAAGCCAATACGGAAATGAAGTGTACATAAGCGACGGAACTGCCCAGGGAACTATATTATTGAAAGATATTAATCCCGGGCAAATGAGCTCCCTATTTTATAATGCTTTCGTTGTAAGCGGCAAGCAGCTCGGTTACTTTACTGCTGATGACGGCATTCATGGAAATGAACTTTGGAAAACAGACGGAACTCCGGCTGGTACAGTCATTGTAACTGATCTCACACCGGGCTCTTCATCCACTCCAATCAATACCGCGGTTAACATTCATGATCATCTTTACTTTACGGTAGGCGGAAGTTCCCTCTGGCAAACTGACGGCACAGACGTAAACACTCTTCCTGTGCAAGATGCCGCACTCGCTGGCGTAACACAGATGACTAACCTTACTGCGATTGGTGAATATCTTTATTTGTCAGGTTTCGCGCCGGCAACTTCGCAAGAACTTTATGTAGGTAAAGTAAATCCAACAAATTCGTCCCTACAATTTGCCACAATGAGGAAACCTGCTGCTGAAGAAGCTACCTCTCTTCAGCTGAAACTCAGCCCGGATCCCGTACGAGATATATTGCATGTAAAAGTAAACGGCCTGGCATCGGACAAGCCTGCATTGATAATGCTGATTACCTCATCCGGAACCACGCTTAAAACCTGGAGTAAAGTCAGTGCTGTGAATGTCCTGCCGCTTGATGTTTCATCACTTGCTGCGGGTGTATATGTCGTTAAGGTTATCACAGGGGGAAAGATGCTTCACCAGCAGTTCATAAAGATGTAAATATCAATTTTAAGCATTTAAAAAATAAAACCACCGCATAGTGCCGGTGGTTTTTTGTTTATCAATCAAACAAAAATAAATGCAACGAAATAACTAAAATACTACCCGTAAAATGCGGGATTCATGTTCAAAGAAGGATTTAGAAAACACTTTAGAAAGAAGTCACTCCGCGCAGAAGGGTGGCCTTTTATTTGTATCATTCGGCGAGCGTAGGTATTCGCCCTTCTGTAGAAAGCACAAATTCATGAATGGAAGCCATTGCTTGCAAATGATAATTACAAGGATATCATAAGTGGCAGCTTTCAGCATTTAGTTACTAAAAAAAGAATAGAGTTAAATGCAGTTGTTATCATTGACAATCATGTTCATTTCATGTGGTAAACCTTCCAGAGATTCACTCCAATTCAAAACCAGGCTTCTTTTATGAAATTCACTGCGCAGCAATTATTACTTTCATTGCTTGAAGATGATAAAGTTTTTCATGCGTCGTTTAAAGTAAATAAATACGATCGTGACTACCAGGTATGGAAAAGAGAACCATTAAGTATTGAACTGCTTAATAAAAAAATGTTCATTTAAATTTAAGAATACATCCATTACAACCTGCCTGCCGGCAAGGCAGGTCCCGTACGGCAGGGTTATGTGAAATACCGGAAGATTATCATTATTCACCAAATAGATTTTATCATGATGCAACAAACGGTTTTGAAATGTTGAAACATTTTTCAGGATAATAAGTTGCTATAGTTTTACATTTTCTTTACATCTTCGTGTTTTTCAAATCTAAATAGCCCAAGCAAAAATGGTATCTGTTTTTTTATAGACATCTCATTTGCGATTGTACTTCATCCACATTGGAAACCATCTCAATAACTTTCTCTTTACAATTTCCCTGTATTTGTTTTGATTTGCAAAATGGAAATACAAGAACTGTTAGAGGAATATATGAATGATGTTGACTATAACCTGGAAAAAAAAGGTAAACGTATATGCAAAAAGTTCAACGATGAAATAATTTTAAAAAACCTGGATGATAACGAGGCAAAATTGATCATCCCGAGTGAGAGCAGCGATGAAAGTTATTCTGTGTCATTTTCATTTGACCACGAAATTGAATATGCCGAATCTTTTTGTGATTGCCCTGCCTTTGAAAATTATAATGATTGCAAACATTGTGTCGCTGCCGCTTTGTACCTGATTAATATTATTGATAAAAAAAATAACGGCCCGAAAAATGGAAAGATGCCTGTTGTGCAGGAAGCAACAGATGCCGTTTATAATCCTGATTCCGGAAAGATTATAGTACAATTTAAAAATATTTCTTACAAAGAGGTACAACATTTTACCAGGAGATATTACCGCTGGGAATTTTATTATACCGATGGCAAAAGCCACGTCGTAAAATATTCAGGCGCTGAACATTTTTTTAAATACAAAACCCCGGCAAAAAAAATATATGAACAGGAGATCAATTTTTTGCAGCCTGATAAGCTTGAAGTTTCCTGCACCTGCGGAGATGCGGAGCCTGGTAATTTTTGCGTTCACCTTATGGCAGCCCTTAATGTACTGAGTGTAAAATTCGGAGATCATTATTTTAACAGGTTTAAGGATAAAGCCGAAGAGAAAAAAAGGTTACTCGCACCTTATGGTTTGGTGCCAGGCGATGATGAAGCAAAAGATTTTGTTTTTGAACAAGATTATTATGGAAACCTTATTATTAAATCTGCCCC
>JBBSBD010000209.1:0-11105 GCA_038251675.1 Chitinophagales bacterium
CATTTTAAATACAGGAACAAAAACTAAAATTCCGATACCCAACAAAAAAACAAAATTTCTTTCCCTGGCAGGTTTCATTACCTGCTCAGGTTCTGAGACTTCAGGTTTAAATGTCCCTTTCATTTTAAAAGAAATAACTCCCAAAGGAATAAGCAGGCAAAAAATACTTGGTAAAAATAAATTCTGCATAATGCTCAGGGCGTTTATTTGCCCTCCTATCCAAAGCATGGTAGTGCTTACATCCCCCAGTGGCGACCATGCTCCGCCGGCGTTAGCTGCAACTACAGTAATACCGGTAAAAAACAAACGCCGGTTTTTGCTGGAAATTAATTTTCTCAGCAGGGAGATGATAACAATAGTGGTTGTAAGATTATCAAGAAGTGCAGAGAGAAAAAATGTAATAATTGCAATTATCCAAAGCAGCTTTACTGCGCTTTTGGTTTTTATCTTTTCGGTAATAACTACGAACCCGTCATGTGCATCTATCAATTCGACAATCGTCATAGCGCTCAAAAGAAAAAACAGGATGCCGGCAATCTCGCCGAGGTGCTCCATCAATTGCTCCGTAACAAGATCTTTATCAGGTTGGTATAAAATATAAATAGTCCAGCAAATAACGCCGGTAAGTAAAGCGCTGGCTGCCTTATTCACTTTTATACTATGTTCTAAAGTGATAGCAAGGTATCCGATTATGAAAGTGATTATGATCGCTATAGCCATATTTGTTTTCTGTCTGAAATTAGATCAATGGTTTCCTTTAAAGTAATACATTCACAACGAACAGGGGTAATTCGTGCAATCATGAACAGGAAATTTTATAAGATTCACAGGCTGCAATTAAGATAAAAAAATCAACATGAAAACCATTCAAAGTTCAGGTCTTATGGTTTTCCGTTAATATTTCAAATAAAAATTCCTCCATGAATTATTTATAAATTTACCTATATTTTAAAGAGAAGAAGATCACAAGAATAAGAAAAAAGCGAATGGAAATTTATAATATTATCACATTAATTATAGTATTGGCGGCAATCTTTGGTTATGTCAATTTCAGGTTTATCAAATTACCAGGCACCATAGGTATTATGTTAATTTCGCTTGTTGCCTCACTGGTTGTGATAGGTGTAAGTTTAATCGAACCAACATTTTTTGCAGAAACTACCGAAGTATTAAGCTCTATTGATTTTCACACTGCACTTATGAAGGTCATGTTGAGCTTCTTGCTTTTTGCAGGGGCCTTTCATATAGACGCCAAAAAATTAAAATCAGAAAGAACTTCGATAATCACTTTTGCAACCATCGGTGTTGTTATATCCACTTTCATCGTGGGAACTCTTATATATGGGGCATTTCAGCTATTCGGGCTTTCGATAGATTATATTTATTGCTTGTTATTTGGCGCTTTAATTTCCCCTACAGATCCAATCGCGGCCATAGGAATTTTAAAGAAGGCTAAAATTCCGGAAACACTTGAAACCAAAATAAGCGGCGAAAGCCTTTTTAATGACGGCGTTGGGGTGGTTATTTTTGCGACACTTATCGAGATTGCACAAGTAGGTTTATCAAATACGTCAGGATGGGATATCGTATGGCTCTTTATAGAAGAAGCGGGTGGAGGATTGATTTTTGGTGTTGCGCTGGGTTATCTTGGCTACCTCGCCCTGAGATCTATTGATAATTATATTGTGGAGACCATGGTAACGCTTGCAATAGTTATGGGTGGTTATTTTCTCGCAGATAAGCTTCACGTAAGCGGTCCATTGGCAATGGTAATGGCCGGGCTTATTACCGGCAATAAGAGTATGGAACAAGGAGTGAGCGATACTACCCGCGACTACATTGGCAAATTTTGGGAGATGATTGACGAAGTAATGAATGCCATCCTGTTTCTTCTCATAGGTTTTGAAATGCTTATTATTCCTTTTAACATGACCTTGCTTTGGTTGGGGTGTATCGCCATAATAGTTGTGCTACTTGCCCGCTACCTCGCAGTAGTAATTCCGATTATGTTTCTTAAATACAAAAAAAATCCTTTTGAAAAAAATGCCATACCAATTCTCACCTGGGGTGGGTTACGAGGTGGTATTTCAGTTGCATTGGCTTTATCGGTCCCAAAATATATGTATGGAGAAGTCTTCGTTTCTATTACCTACATAGTTGTACTATTCTCAATCCTTGTACAGGGGCTTACCATCGGAAAGTTTGCCAAAAGGCTGGCGGCAAAAGACCTAAGTAGGAGTGACGGCGCTGTTAAGAATATATTACTACCCGATGAAATTTCCTCTTTATAGCCGAAAACGGCAAGGTTGCTAATGTTTTCATTAATTGAAACAGATATTTCTTTTTTTAATTCAGTTAATCTAATTTTGCCCAACTACCAGGCGGATTTGTTTATTGTTCGGCCTGGCGGGTTTCTTAAGTTGGCCGGTGCCATCTTAAAACTGAACTAATAAACGAAAAAACATTCTGAATACGCTTCACAGGATTTTCAAATTTCGTTTACTTTTTCAATGTACTTTTTTGGTTACCGGCGATAACAGCTTTGGGCATCCCAGTTGTGTCCTGAGCAAGGTCGAAGGGCTCTCTTGTCCATTGTACCAATGTGCAGCAGTAGCACAGCATTTAAATAATTAAATTTTATTTATGAAAAAAACAATTCAGCAATGCCTTAACGAACGGATACTCATAATTGATGGGGCTATGGGCACCATGATACAACGTTACAAGCTCGAAGAAAAAGATTATCGGGGTGATCGTTTTAAAGACTGGCATACCGATGTGAAAGGAAATAACGACCTGCTTAGCATTACACAGCCGAAAATAATTGAGGCAATTCACCAGCAATATCTTGAGGCGGGCGCAGATATTATTGAAACCAACACTTTCAGCAGTACGTCTATTGCCCAGGCCGATTACGATATGCAATCACTGGCTTACGAGCTAAATGTCGCATCTGCACGCTGTGCAAGAAATGCTATCAATAACTTTAATAGTGATCAGCAAAAATTTGTAGCAGGAGCAATCGGGCCATTAAATAAAACATTGAGCCTTTCTCCGGATGTGAATAATCCAGGTTATCGTGCAGTAACATTTGATGAAGTTGCGGCGGCTTATTACGAGCAGATACGCGGCCTTGTTGAAGGCGGTGTTGACCTGCTTTTGGTGGAAACCATTTTTGATACACTCAATGCAAAGGCTGCTATCTACGCCATTAAAAAATATTTCAGGGATACTAAAAAAGAAGAGCTGCCAATAATGATTAGTGGGACTATTACGGACGCAAGTGGCAGAACATTAAGCGGGCAAACCCTCGAAGCGTTTTATATTTCTGTTTCGCATGCCAACCCGTTAAGCATAGGATTAAATTGCGCACTTGGAGCAAGCGAGATGCGTCCGCACATTGAGGAGCTAAGTGAAATTGCAAGCTGTTATACTTCTGCTTATCCGAATGCGGGTCTGCCAAATGCTTTTGGAGAATATGATGAGCAGCCGCATGAAACGGCACACATTATTGAAGAATGGGCAAAAGAAGGCTTTGTAAATATTGTGGGCGGATGCTGTGGTACAACACCGGATCATATAAAACATATTGCGGAGCAGGTGAAAAATTTTGAGGCAAGAAAATTGCCGGTGCTTGATGAGGAACTTGTTTAAAAGGGAAGTCACATCTATGGATTTATCTGGTATTAATTCAATTAATGAGTTACATCAACTTATAATGATCAAATTAAAATTCCCATCATTTTATGGAATGAATTGGGATGCCTTTTGGGATTCAATAACTTCTTTTGTGGAAATGCCTGATGAGCTTGAGATAGCAGGATTTGAAGGATTTTCAAAAGCCTTTTCGAAAGATGCCAAAATTTTTTTCAGATGCTTACAGGATTATAATAGTCAACCCGGTTTAAAAAAAGTAAATATAAGTTTTACGTAAATGAACAGCAGTATTCACATAAAGCCCTTTTTGAAACTTTCCGGCCTCGAACCTTTAATCGTTCGCCCGGAAACAAATTTTGTAAACGTAGGCGAACGAACCAATGTAACAGGCTCTAAAAAATTTGCACGCTTAATAAGAGATGGAAATTATGAAGAAGCTTTAAGTGTAGCAAGACAGCAGGTAGAAAATGGCGCACAAGTTCTTGATATAAACATGGATGACGCATTGCTTGACGGTGAGAAAGCTATGACAACTTTTCTGAACCTTCTCCAGGCGGAACCTGATATTGCCAAAATTCCCATAATGATTGATTCGTCAAAGTTCAACATTATAGAGGCAGGATTAAAATGTGTGCAGGGAAAATGCATTGTCAATTCTATCTCAATGAAAGAAGGGGAGGAGAAATTTATCGAGCAGGCTTTCATTTGCAGGAGTTTCGGTGCATCCGTTATTGTGATGGCCTTTGATGAAAAAGGCCAGGCGGATACCAAAGAACGCAAAATAGAAATTTGTAAACGAGCTTATAATATTCTCACAACAGTTGCTGGGTTTCATCCTGAGGACATCATATTTGACCCAAACATATTTGCGATTGCAACCGGTATAGAAGAGCATAATAATTACGGAGTAGATTTTATTGAGGCAACCCGCGAAATAAAAAAGCTTATGCCGCTGACAAAAGTGAGTGGCGGCGTGAGTAATGTTTCATTCTCATTTCGTGGTAATGACACCGTTAGAGATGCGATGCATGCCGTCTTTCTTTACCATGCGATACAGGCAGGCATGGACATGGGGATAGTGAATGCCGGCCAGTTGCAGGTTTACGAAGAAATCGAACCAAATCTCCGGCAACTTTGCGAGGAGGTAATTTTAAACAAAAGCGAAGAGGCAACTGATAAACTTCTTGCTTTCGCAGAAACTGTAAAGGCAAAAGGGAAAACTATTGTAAAAGATGAAGCATGGAGAAAGGATCCGGTTGAAAAGAGATTAAGCCATGCTTTGGTAAATGGCATTACCGATTATATTGATGCTGATACAGAAGAGGCGCGTCTTCAATATCCTAAACCACTGGATGTAATAGAGGGCCCGCTCATGGATGGAATGAATATAGTGGGCGATCTCTTTGGCAGCGGCAGAATGTTTTTACCGCAGGTTGTAAAAAGTGCGAGGGTAATGAAGAAAAGTGTGGCATGGCTGTTCCCTTTTATTGAAGCGGAGAAAGAAGAAAGACGCCTTTCGCACATAGAAGCCGGTACTGTGAACGAAGAAGGGGCCGGCCCTGCAAAAATATTAATGGCCACCGTAAAAGGAGATGTGCATGATATCGGCAAAAATATCGTGGGGGTTGTATTAGGGTGCAATGGCTATGAAGTCATTGATATGGGTGTAATGGTTCCTGCGGATAAGATTCTGCAGGCTGCCATAGAAAATAACGTATCAATCATTGGTTTGAGCGGGTTGATAACACCATCACTGGATGAAATGGTTCACATCGCAAAAGAAATGAAGAGAAGGAATTTAAATATCCCGTTAATGATAGGAGGCGCCACAACATCCAGGATGCACACTGCAGTGCGCATAGCTCCTGAGTATGAAAATGGTGTGGTGCATGTGCTTGATGCGTCCCGAAGTGTAACCGTTGCCGGTAGTTTGCTTAATAATGATACCAAACCGGTTTTTTTAGCAGGCATAAGAAAGGAATACGACAAACTCAAAGAAGATTTTGGAAACAAGAGATCTGCAAAAGCATTGCTGAAATTTGAAGAGGCACAGAAAAATAAATTCGAGATTGATTGGAAAGATTTTAATCCTGTAAAGCCTGCTTTTACCGGAACAAAAATTTTTAAGAGCTTCGACCTTAATGAAATAAGCAAATACATTGACTGGCAACCATTTTTTATTGCGTGGGAATTGCATGGAAAATTTCCACAGATACTAAGCGATGATAAAGTAGGAAAAGAAGCAACCAAACTTTACAATGATGCCCAGCAGCTTTTGAAAAAAATTATTGATGAAGGTTGGCTTACCGCACATGGCGTTATAGGCTTTTGGGAAGCTAGTGCAACTGCGCCTGATACCGTTACTTTGTATAAAAAGGGTAATGAAATAAAGAGGCTCGAATTTCTGCGCCAGCAAATAAAGAAAGCACAAGGGCAGTCCAACAACTCCCTGGCAGATTTTGTAAAGCCCGGGCATGATTTTATCGGCGCCTTCGCGGTTTCAATACACGGTATTGAGCCTCACATTAAAAAGTTTGAAGAAGATCTTGATGACTATAATAAAATAATTTTACAGGCTTTGGCCGACAGACTTGCGGAAGGTTTCGCTGAATTGTTGCATGAAAGAACCAGGAAGGAATTTTGGGGATACGCGACAGAGGAACATCTTACCACAAAGGAATTGGTGGAAGAAAGATACCAGGGAATACGTCCTGCCCCAGGCTATCCCGCCTGCCCGGACCATACTGAAAAGTATAAATTGTTTGAATTGCTGAATGCCACGGAAGATGCCGGGATTACCCTCACCGAATCACTGGCAATGTATCCTGCTTCTTCCGTTTGCGGCTGGTATTTTGCCCATCCTGAAAGTAAATATTTTGGAGTAGGTAAGATTGCTAAAGACCAGGTTGAAGATTATGCTAAAAGAAAAAATATGACGGTTGAAGATGTTGAAAGATGGATGAGAAGTAACCTTGATTATGAATCGTAAGCTCTAAAGAAACCTGTTTAAATTCAACTGATTGATAATACTTAATATTAAAAGAATGCTAAAGAAGTATTCTTTTATATTTTCCTTATCTCCCGGTTTTGAAACAGATGGTTCAAGCAAGTCCTCGTCTATATCAATGGCAACGTAGCATATTCCACTCACAAACGAAAGCCTTATATCCCTGTTTATTTGTGTTTTAAAACGAACCATTCTTTCCATCATTTCGGCGTCTATGATTGTTCTCGACTCGGAAGAAGAAGTGCCATAAACTGAAAAATATTTTTCGAAAACAGGGTTGTCTGATTTAATGTGATAAATTTTTGGTAATGGCATAAACCTGTGGAAGTATTCATCGGCCACACTCCTTGGAAATTGATCATCATCGCTTGGCCATACGTATGTAGCTTTCGTAAAAGCGCTATTAACAGGCGCGGCAAAAAAGAGTCCTGTGAAAATATCAAACGAGTCCCCTGATTCGCCGGTTGATTTATAATGCGTTTCTAATTCGGAGCAGTAAAAAGTTACTCCTTTGTAAACACCTTTAATGAAATCCTCACCGTGATAATGGTTGTAAACGTGATTAAAAAGCCCGCTCATTTTATAATCTTTTGACGAAATCATTTTCGAAGGGCTATACTCAGCGCCAGGGCTTACATATTTGATGATTTCTTTGATAATTGTTTCCTTAAAAGTGCAGGTAAGATCATCCTTTATACTGAAGTACTTATATACACAAACAACCAAAAGAATTATAAAAAGAACCCCTGCTAATAGCTCGCCTAAAATAAAACAAACGATTGCCAATATTAGCGAAGCAATACCTGCTGTGCTCCATTTGGAGGCATCATTACTTTCTGCATTAAGATCGGCAAGAAACGGCTGCAATTTGCTTTCATAAAAACTTTCAAAATCGTGTATCTCTTCCATATTTACATTATCAATATATTCTTTTTTTTGTAACTATGCGTGACAACAATTCTTATTTATGCGTATCATAACATACAATGTAAATGGCATAAGGGCAGCCACCAGGAAAGGATTTATAGACTGGCTGAAAACTGATCCTGCAGATGTTATTTGCCTCCAGGAGATAAAAGCGAATAGGGAGAATATTGATATACTGTCTGTAGAATCTGCAGGCTACAGGCCTTACATTTTTTCGGCTCAAAAAAAAGGATACAGTGGTGTAGCAATATTATCTAAACTTCTTCCTGCCAATGTTGAATACGGGCATAGTAATGAACAAAGTGATTTTGAGGGAAGAGTGGTTCGGGCCGACTTCAATGATGTTACTTTAATCAATGCATATTTTCCGTCCGGTACAAGTGGCGAACACCGGCAATCTTATAAATATACCTGGCTCGATGAGTTTCTGGATTATTTAAATGGTTTAAAGAAAAAAAGAAAAAAAATAATCGTGTGTGGAGATTATAATATTGCGCATAAAGAAATTGACATTCACAACCCGGTTTCTAATAAAAATTCTACGGGTTTCCTGCCCGATGAAAGAGCCTGGTTTGATAAACTATTGGAAAATGATTTTATAGATAGTTTTCGCCACCTGAATAAAGAGCCGCATCAATACACATGGTGGAGTGTAATTCGTCCATCGGTACGATTGGAAAATAAAGGATGGAGAATAGACTATATAAACGTTACATCAAATTTAAAAGAACAAATAAAAGAGGTAAAAATTTTTTCGGATGTGAAACATAGTGATCATTGTCCCGTGTTTTTAGATATAAAATTATAGCCCATGTTTATTTATAACATTACTCTCAAGATTGATAATGATATAGAAGCCGAATGGTTGCTTTGGCAAAAAGAAATACATATTCCGGATATATTGAACACCGGCTTATTTTATGATTATCGTTTTTTCAAATTATTGGAACAGGATGAACCCGATGGCAAAACTTTCATAATACAATTTTATGCTGAAGACAAAACTTTGTGCGAAATCTATTTGAGCCAATATTCGGGAAAATTTGAAGAAAAAAGCCTGCACAAATGGGACGGTAAATTCGTTGTATTCCAATCCCTGCTTGAGTCTGTGCAATAATTGTGCATAATCTCTTATTTAATTTTTTTATCAAAAAAGATCATTCCAAAAATATTTTTTGTGTGAAGTGATGAACGGTCTGTATGCTGAAATGCTTTACTGTATTATGTTGCAGAGGCTATACATTCCCTCCGGAGATAAAGCAAGCATTGTCATTTTTTATATAAATCCTTGCTAATTGTGGTTCTTAGCGAAAAATTACAAATAAAAAAAATGTAAAAAATTTTGTTGCAATAAAAAAGCCTCTATATTTGTTGCAGTTAAAAAATCAAATAAATTATTATGAACAAAGCTGAACTAATCGCCAAAATGGCTGATGATGCAGGAGTTACGAAAACACAGGCAAATGCTTCCCTGGATTCATTTGTAGAAGCAGTTACAAAAACTCTTAAAGGCGGAGGCAAAGTCACACTAGTGGGCTTTGGTACTTTTTCTGTAAGTAAGAGAGCTGCACGTAATGGCCGCAATCCCCAAACAGGCGCTGTTATTAAAATTAAAGCTAAAAAAGTAGCTAAATTTAAAGCAGGAAAAGAATTGTCGTCGAAAATCTGATTTTCGTAAAATCTTTAGAAGCAAGATGCATTTATGTATCTTGCTTTTTTTATGCTGGTAAATAAGCAGTCAAAAATATTTTAAATCACAAGTAATATAAAAAATTAAGCATGGGACGCGGAGATAAAAAAACTAAAAAAGGAAAAATCTTTAAAGGATCATTTGGAAAATCAAGGCCTGCTAATCCTAAAAAAGCGGATAGCAAAGCAGCCGAAAAAACTGTAGAAAAGAAATAAGCCGGCTACGGAGCCAGCCTTTCTATTTTCCATTTTTTTTGTTCATCAATAGAATACTGTAAACGATCGTGGAGCCTTCCGGGCCTTCCCTGCCAGAATTCGATTAGACTTGGATGTATGATATATCCTCCCCAATTCCCGGGGCGTGGTACATCTTCTGTCCCGAATTTGTTGTTATAATACACTACGTTTTTTTCCAGTATTTCGCGATCGTTTATTACTTCGCTTTGTGGCGAACTCCATGCCCCAACCTGGCTTTGGCGTGGCCTGTATGAAAAGTATCCATCGCTTTCCTGGCTGCTGGTCTTTTCCGCTAAGCCTTCTATTCTTACCTGGCGCTCGAGTTCTTTCCAGAAAAATACCAGCGAGACAAAAGCGTTTGATGCTATTTCTTTTCCTTTGTTGCTATCGTAATTTGTATAGAAGATAAAACCATTTTCTTCAATGCCTTTCAGTAAGACAATACGTGCACGTGGCTTCCCATCTGCGCATGTAGCAAGAGTCATCGCATTTGGTTCGTCAATCTCGCAATCCTTTGCGGCTTGCCACCAAGCACGAAATTGCAAAACAGGATCAGCGTCAACATCGCTTTCTAATAGAGAGCTCATTCTGTATTCCTTTCTTATGTTCGAAATATCATTCCCTGGTTTCATAATTTTTTATTTTACTGCAACATATATAAATGATAACAAAATTACGGAAGGTTAGTTTGAGGGCGTACATCAATTACGGTCATCATTTTTTTGCAAAAAAATAAAGCACTATTTCATACATTTAAAAATCCTTCTTCAATAATTACTATTATGAAATTAATTGTATCCCTTCTTGCTGCATGCTTTTTATTATTGTCAAATGCGTCTTTTGCCCAAAAAAAGAAAAAGCCTGACTCAACAAAAATCGACGACAAAGATCCCATGCAAGCTTCTACTTTTAGTGGCCTTGCTTTTAGAAGTATAGGCCCGGCGCTTACATCAGGCCGTATCGTGGACCTGGCAGTGAATCCAAAAAATACTTCAGAATATTATGTTGCTTCGGCATCCGGAGGGGTTTGGAAAACAGAAAATGCGGGGATTACGTTTTCGCCCATATTCGATGGACAGGTTTCTTTTTCGATCGGATGTATAACAATTGATCCTAATAATCCGAATGTGGTATGGGTAGGAAGCGGCGAAAACAATAACCAACGTGTAGCGGGATATGGAGATGGTGTCTATAAAAGTGAAGATGGTGGTAAGAGCTGGAAAAACATGGGACTTAAAAATTCGCAGCATATTGGTATGATAGCCATTGATCCCGGTAATTCTGATATCGTCTTCATAGCAGCTTATGGGCCACTTTGGAACGATGGCGGGGAGCGTGGCATTTATAAAACTACGGATGGTGGCATTACATGGAAAGAGGTTTTACACGTAAGTGAATACACCGGATTTAATGAGATACGAATGGATCCGCGAAACAGCAGTGTGCTTTATGCAGCGGCACACCAGAGACAGCGAAAAGTATTTACCTACATAGGCGGCGGCCCGGAAAGTGCCATTTATAAAAGTACCGATGGTGGTTCAACGTGGAATAAAATAATGAAAGGCCTGCCGGAAAATATTGATTTGGG
>JBBSBD010000210.1:0-11012 GCA_038251675.1 Chitinophagales bacterium
ATTACGTAATCTCCCTGCTTAGTACCAATCTTCCCGTGCCCACCTGCCGCTATCACAATATATTGTTTGCCATTAATGCGATAAGTCATGGGTGTTGCCTGCCCGCCTGCAGGAAGCAAATATTCCCAAAGCAACTCACCGTTCTGTGTATTGAAAGCGCGTAAATGATTATCAGTTGTAGCGGCAACAAAAGTTAAATTTCCAGCGGTGGCAATCGCTCCACCTAAATTTATAGAACCCCATTTTTCCGCACCAGGATATTTTTGCGGATCAAGCGCATAACCGAGAGGCACTTCCCATTTTTTTTCTCCATCCTTCAAATCTATAGCCAGCAAGGTTCCCCACGGTGGTTTTGTCTGAAAAATAAACCTGCCACTATCTACCTTAAAAAGATAGTCTCTTTTCATCACGTAAGGAGTTCCTGTTTGCCTCCCTGTTTCGGCCCGTAACAATTCTTTTTCCTCTTTCTCCAGTTGATCAATTTCATCTCTCGGTACCATCCTTATTATTGCAGCGAGATTATTGATATTAGTAACTAACAGTTCCTGCTTTGCATCGTAGCACATGCCACCCCAGTGAATACCGCCCACATTTCCTGGCGTCATGATGGTACCCTTATAACTCGGCGGCGTAAAAATTCCTTTATTAATGTATTTGGAAATTCTATTCTCTGCTTCGTCTTTGTCTTTTTCAGTAAGGCCCCATGCGTCTTCTTTTGTTACACTTTGCAAACCTAACGGAGCAGGAAGTATGGGAAATGGCTGTGTAGGAAAAGCTTCTTCACCCGGAATATCCGATGATGGAACCAGCCTCTCCTCTACCGGAAACAATGATTCACCCGATTCACGATTCAAAATAAATATATGCCCCATTTTAGTGCCTACTGCCACACAAGGAATTTTCTTCCCATTTCTTGTTACATCTATAAGCATTGGCTGTGCAGCTATGTCATAATCCCACAAGTCATGATGAACAACCTGGAAATACCAAACCATCTTTCCGGTTGATGCACGAAGCGCTACAATTGAATTGCCATATAAATTTCGACCCAACCTCTCGCCACCATAGTAATCCGGGCTTGGGCAGGAAGTAGGTATGAATACGAGATCACGCTTAGCATCTGCCGAAATTATTGACCATGCATTAGCCGCGCCTGTTTTATGTGCCTTCGGGCCATTCCATGTTTGCCAGGATTTGTCGGCTGAATCCTTTGTAATAGGATCCCAACTCCAGCGAAGAACGCCCAAGATTGCATCATAAGCTCTTACAGTGCCGACAGGATAATCAAAACGCTGGTTATCTCCTAAAGATGAACCAACAATAACAAGATTACCAATAACTGCAGGCGGCGAAGTAACACTGAGATTGTTGTAACCACCAGCTCTTAAGTTTACAGTTCCATCTTTCCCGAAAGAAGGAATTGCTTTGCCGGTATTTGCATCTAATGCAATTAAACGCCCATCAATGGTGCCTATAAAAATTCTTCTTATTGTTTCATTGCTTAATATTTTGCCAGAAGCCGGCCACGAGGAAACACCGCGGGACGAAATCTCAGAATAATCTTTTTTTAAATTAACACCGGGATCATAGACCCATTTTTCCAAACCGTTGCGGGCATCAATCGCAATCACCCTGCAGGAAGGAGTGCTAAAGTAAAGCGTTTGACCTATCATGATAGGTGTTGCTTCAAAAGCTGCTTTTTCCAAAGCGCTTGTCCCTTCATACGTTTTTAATTCACCGGTTCTGTAAGTCCATGCCGCCTTAAGTTTGGAAACGTTGGCAATGTTAATTTGGTTTAAGTCTGCATAACGGCTTCCACCTGCATCGCGGCCATAGGCAGGCCATTCATAGTCTCCGTTTCTATTTTTTTTGTTTTTACCCGTTTGGCCCTGGGCAAAAAACGAAATACTAAAAGATATAATTGTGAGAATTAATTTTACCATAACAACTTTTATTATAACTTTTTAAAGATCCATGCACGATAAAAGATACACGGTTTTATGTTACCGGCATGGTTTACTTCCGTGCAATTTAATGTGCATTATTTTTTTGGTAAAATAAATAAATTGACAATAAAATCGTGGGACCTTTAATTGAAATCCTTGGTTATTTAAGGCTTGAATAAACCATATTTTCAAATTTGGCTGACAAGTCGCCATGGCTGTTAGGAACCTGCTGTGTCATGATAAGACATACAAGGTGTGCCTTTGGATCAGCCCAGTAGGTAGTTCCCCAAAAGCCACCCCATGCAAACGTTCCTTTGTTACGCGGACTTCTTGCAGATCCTTTGTCGGAAACTACTTCAAAGCCCAGGCCAAAATCATTTACACCGTTAAATTTAAAATCCAGTTGATTGCTTATCATCATTTCAACAGTTCGTGGAGCAAGTACCTGGTGTCCGTTGTATGATCCCCCATTTAACAGCATTTGCAGGAATGCAGCGTAGTCAAATGCAGTTGAAGTAACATCTGCGCCACCTGAGAAATACTGCTTTTTCATAAGGGGATAATTCGGATCTACCACCAGTTTTTCCTTATCCCATGGTATAACATGATGCAAAGAGTCTTCATTATATACCAGTGCCAGGCGATTACCCTTAGACGCAGGAACATTGAAATAAGTATCTTTCATTCCCATTGGTTCAAAAATATTTTTAGTAAGAAAATCATTGAGGGTTGTGCCACTGATCACTTCAATTAAACAACCCAACAGATCGAAATTTAAACCATAAGTCCACCGTTCACCAGGTTGATGAACTAATGGCAATTTTGCAAGAAGCTTCATGGCATCAAGCAATGACTGATTTTCTTTGGCCATATTAAAGCCGCCGGAAATTCCCGCTTTTGCATAAATAGCCCGCATACTTTCACTGCCTATTCCTGCATAATCAATACCTGATGTATGAGTGAGCAGGTCACGGATTGTTATATCTCTTTTGGCAGGAACGGTTGTGTAACTTGAGTCCGCAGTATTAAATTTATCGAGAACAACAGGGTCTTTAAATTCAGGAATAAAATCAGCGACACGCTCGTCAAGCAAAAGTTTCCCCTGTTCATACAAAATCATTATGCCTGTTGCGGTGAGCGCCTTTGTTTGTGAAGCAATCCGGAATAATTCATCATTTGGCATCGGATTTTTCGCATTCGCATCGGCATACCCATAACCCTTATATTGAACAACCTGGTTGTCTTTTACAATAATCGTTACTACACCTTTCACCCAATCCTTTTTTATATAATCATTTATTAAACCATCAATCCTTGCGAGTCTTTCATAATTGACGGAATTATTTTTACCATCCAGGCTCAACACCTGTGCATTGCTGTTAGCAGACGAAACAAGCAGCAGTATAAAAATTGAATTACAGAGAGGAGCCAAAAATTTATTCATGTAGTTTATAATTTTGTAAGTTCAATTAATAAAACTATCGTGCTGCAATAATTAAAGATAGTCCTGCC
This sequence comes from Chitinophagales bacterium, assembly GCA_038251675.1. Classification (GTDB taxonomy): domain Bacteria; phylum Bacteroidota; class Bacteroidia; order Chitinophagales; family Chitinophagaceae; genus Ginsengibacter. The sequence continues at coordinate 3,459 of JBBSBD010000210.1, forward strand.
AAATACAACAGCAACATAATATTCAAAACAGTCGATGTTCCTTTGGGTGCGTTGCGAAATTCTTTCCAGATAAATATGCCCCAGAAAGCAGCTACCACTGTAGCTCCCTGGCCCAAGCCATAAGAGATAGCAGGGCCTGCTTTACCGGACGCAATGATGCTGAAAGACATGCCAACACACCAGATGGCTCCGCCAAGAATTCCTGTTATATGATCTTTAAATCTTCCTTTAAAATAATCTGAATAGCTAACAGGCGTACCCACAAATGGCCTGCGCATCAGTAAGCTGTTGAATAAAAAATTGCTAAGCAAAATACCAATAGCAAAAAATACAACAGATGTATAAGGGCTAAGTTTGCCTGCCTCCGGCATATTAAAATCAGGAAACATTGAAGCGGCTACATATTTATAAAAAAATCCCATAAATATGCCGGCAACAATAGAAAGCAACAATCCTTTTGATGAAGTTTTGTCCTTACTTGATTGCATTTTGCGGTAGGCATTTGCATTAAGTAAAATAGCTACAACAATTAATGCAACGCCACCAAACAACAACAATACATTTCCAACAGGGCTATCAATATAATTTACAATTACACCAATTACCAAAGCCAACCCGATACCAACTGGGAAGGCAACAGCCATGCCCGCAATAGCAATCGCTGCAACTAATAGAATATTGGCCGCATTAAAGATGATGCCGCCAATAACAGCAGAAAAAATATTACCTGGGGCCGCCTGCGAAACATCTTCTATAAAACTTCTTCCTCCGCTACCGTTGCTGCCGAGTGTGAATGCAAAAAATAGCGAGAGTAATAAAATTCCAAATACATAATCCCAATAAAATAATTCAAAACGCCAGGTACTTGCAGCAAGCTTCTGTGTATTGGCCCAGGAGCCCCAACACAACATAGTAATGATACAAAACACAATCGCCGTCGAATAATTTTCAATAATAAACATGGCAGTTAATTTTGGTGACTATTGATTTTAATTTTTCGCAGCATTCATATTTACCTGCATCCCATCAACAGGTTTATCAGAATAAATAATTGCTTCTGATGCCCTTACTTCATTTTCTTTTGAAGGGTTGAGGATTTTCATTTTCACTGAATGTCTTCCCTTAGGTAATTGATATTTCCATGCAAGGTCGTAACGGCGCGTGGTGAAGCTTACTGGCAGTTTAGGGGATTCAATTAATTTACCATCGAGGTAAAGTTCCGTATCAAAAACATAGGTTGAATTACTACCCCACTGCGATGCATCGCCTTTTACAACAAAACCAATCCCATCGAAATCAAAACTGATCTCGTCTTTGCTCCCATTCCAGTGTACTGGAATCAATGCAACAGGATATTGTCCTTCAAAACTTTTTTCAAATTTCACCACGGCAGGCTCCTGCACTTTAATAGTTACATTGTCAGTATTTATTTTACCGCCATTTCGTTCTATGTTTTGTATGGCATGTTTATACCCAATTTCATACACGTTATTTAAACTCATGGTGGTGTATTTGAAGTCAATATCTTCAGCTTGTTTTAAACCCCGTTTCCAGTAGGCCGGTATTTTATCATATCCCTTTATCGCTCCCAGGATTCCTCCAACAGTAGATGGATTGCAGTCCGCATCCTGGCCGCAACGCGTAGCAATTTCAAGAGATTTTGTAAAATCACCCCCGCCATACAAAAGCCCCATTACCACATAAGCAGCGTTCACTTTCGAATCAATATTAAACGGCTTAAACACACCTTCGGGGCAGCCAATATCGTTTGCCCATTTCTCCTGCACGCCAAGCCAGGTTTGTTTCCAGTCGGCTGGATATTTCTGGTGCCATTGAATTACATCCCTGATACATTTATAAAATTCACTTTGTGCCGGTACGGTTTCCAGTGCTTTATTCACTACATAATTTATATCAGAAGAGGTAAAAGAAAGTGCATACATGGCACCAACATACACACCACCATACCATCCATCGCCATAGTTCATTATATGCCCGATTTTATCACTTATTTGTGAAGCAGTATTAGGCATGCCCGGGCTCATCAATCCTGAAAAATCACTTTCAATCTGGTAGTCTATACAATCTGCATGAGGGTTGTTTTGCCATTGCCCGCTTTGCGGCGCTTTTATACCATTTAAGATATTATATCTCCCGGCCTGGTTGGCATGCCACAACATATAGCCTGCATGTGCAAACGCATTTGCAAAGGAATCAATCGGTGCATCTAATCCATATTTTTCAAACACATCAACAAAGGTGAGATCCATGTACAAGTCATCATAAAGCCCTGCATTGTTGAGCATATTATCTTTAACCAGGCTATCGTTCCAAACCAGTGGTTGATAGTCGCCGATAAACGTTCCCTGGAACCGAAACTCATAAGGGCCACCAAATGTAACGCCGATCGTTTGCCCGGCCCATCCCCCTTTGATTTTATCTTTTAAAACGTCTTTGGAAATTGTAATTGTAGTTTGCCCATAAGTGCTTTGCATTACAAAAAGAAAGCACGCAACTATTAGTAAATTTTTCATCGTTGACTTTATATCTTAAATTAAATGCGGAATGGCAGAATAATAAGCACCTACTGCTTTACGGGTTGATGCATCATCAGGTCTTCAATCACTTTACCAATTTCTTGCGGTGTTTGCTTAAAGGTTAGATAGGTAAGTTTATCGCCGGGTATTACCACATTCTTTCCATCATCCTCTATTCTGAAATTCAATTTACGCGATCCAAACCATGGCTTTAGACCACGAACTGCAACCAGCACGGCAGTTTCATCCCAACTGTTTCTACCCTTTGTGTTTTTATCTTTCGTCAAAGCTATCTCAAATGCATCTTTAACCGGACTGTTCTGTATGGCGTCGTTATGTATAAGCCTGATTCCGGTTAATATTTTTTCGCCTATTTCAAAACCACTTACTGTCATTGGAGTGGGCCAATCTTTAAATACTTTTTGCGAAGCAGCAGCATCAATCATCACATTAAATTCATAGCCGCTTTTCCCATCCTTATCAATTCGAGCTGCCATCGAAACCAGGTGCTTCACTTTCTTTTTCACTAACGACATGCCATCAAGCCTGGAATATTCATCGGGCTTTGAATTTAAAATCCCGGCTAAATTTGTAAAGAATCCAACACTGACAATTGTTACACTTTTATCTGGCTGAGATGATAATATTTTCCGGTACAATTTTATAGCATCTTCTGCTTCTTCATTTGATTTTAATTCATGTGGATACTCAGCAATAATAGCTTGTGCCCATTGCTGTGAGCAATCTTTATTTGGTAATTCTTTTTTAGTGATCCCGATTGGAATGCCAGGCCTGTTGAAATAGGTATTAAGCACACTTAATGTTGAGGCTGTTGTCTCAAACGCATTAGATGAAATAGTAGCAAGAATTTTAGCTTCGCCCATATCTTCAAATGCATGGAGCAAAGCCATAGCGCCAACATCATCATAATCGGGAGCAATGTCTGTATCAAAAATAATGGTTACCATATTTTTACTTTGTGCAAACAAACCGGAGCAGCTAAAAAGAAAAACAACAATCAATATTTTTTTCATGCTATCGTTTTTTATTGGAGTGAATGAAAATCGTAAACATTCACCAATTAGAATATTTATTTCAACCTAATCATTCAACTCACGTTTATAAGGAGCCGACGCCTGGGCACCCATACGTGTCACAGAAACCGATGCGGCCCGGCAGGCAAATTCTACAGCGTCAATCATTATTTTATTTTCTGAAAGGGCTACTGCCAGGGCGCCATTGAATACATCTCCCGCGGCCGTTGTATCAACGGCTTTTACTTCCGGTGTCTTAACAAGGCTAAAAATATTTTCATGGAATACTAACGCACCTCTTGCGCCTAAAGTAATTATTACAGTTGCAATGCCTTTTTCATGTAAATAGATCGCTGCATCTCTTGCCGTGACTTCGTCTGTAACTTTTATTCCTGTAAGCATGGAAGCTTCGGTCTCGTTCGGGGTGATGATAGAAATACTTTGCAGCAGATCGTCGCTCAATGTGCACACTGGCGCAGGGTTTAGTATCACTTTTTTACCCAATGATGCAGCTACCGAAGTTACGTAGGCAACTGTTTCAATTGGAATCTCGAGTTGCATTAAAATGATGTTTGATTTCTCCAAACAAGGTGCGGCCAGCACAAGATCCTCAACAGTTAAATGTGCATTTGCTCCCGATGCTACCGCTATGCAATTCTCCCCGTTATCATCTACATTAATTAATGCTACTCCGGAAGGCTGATCTGAATCTTTAAAAATGCACGTAGTATCAATACCTTCTTTATTAAATAGATCTATTGATTGGTTGCCAAAAATATCATTGCCTGTTTTACAAATAAAAGTAACTGCGCCCCCAAGCCGCGATGCAGCCACAGCCTGATTTGCACCCTTACCGCCGGGTGTCATTAAAAATTTGCCGCCTAAAATGGTTTCACCTGGGGCAGGCAGGTGAGCCGTTTTAACTACCATATCAGTGTTGGAACTTCCTATTACAAGGATCGAAGGTTTCATATACAGCAAATCAGTTAAGTAAATTATTCCGAGTACGTAAATTATGAATTAAATTTTTACGCCCGCACGAAAATCTATGAAATTCATTTCCAGTACATCATGGATAGTAATTTCTAATCATGGAATTAGTAAAAAAAATGTTCCGCGAACTTCATCATTTTCCGGGATCATAACCAAGGTGAAATGATAATTTATGTGACAAGTGACGGGGAAACCAAAGCAAAATATTTTTTCAATTTTGATCGCCGGGAATTAAAATTTAAACACAATGCCGCAATTGCGAATGTGGTGCATAGAGCACATCCGCTATCAACGTGATGTACTTGTTGATGTAACCGGCCAATATTGCGCAATTTTTTTTCTTAAAAAAGAAACACTTCTTTCTAATTGATCCATTCCATCCACACCGTCTTCAATGCTGATCCAGCTATCGAAACCCACTCCTTTTAAAATAGAAAATATAGCATCGTAATCGTTTAAACCTTTACCAATTTCGCCATGGCTTAGTCTCTTCGCATATCCTTGTGCGCCGCCTTCTTCTCTTCGAAGATCTTCTATTGTTCCTTCTTTAAGGTAACGGTCGCTGGCGTGCATGGTAACTACCCTGTGGGCTACACGTTTTAAAAGTTCAATAGGATCTTCCCCGGCAATATAAGTATTGCTGGGATCATAATTGACGCCAAAAAAAGGATCATTCAAACTATCAACCAGCTTACAGAAGACATCCATTTTCTGAGCAAATTCAGGATATTCCCAGAAGTCATCTTTATAATGATTTTCGAGAATAAGGGTTATGTTGCGATCGCTGGCATAAGGCAGGCAAGTTGAAATACAATCGGCTGCTAATTTTACGCCTTCATCTATTGAAAGTTCAGGGCGTTTCTGACCGGAGAGTACTCTGCAATAAGAGCCACCCAAAGCGAACGTCATATCAATCCACCTTTTCTGTTTTTCAATTTCCTTTTTCCGGAATGCTTCGTCCGGGTGTGTAAAATCAGGCGAACAGCACATCATGGGAATTGACTTGCCAAGATCTTCGACCTGGGTACGAAACTTCTGCCAATTACTCTCATCTTGCATTTCCAGGAAACCTGCGTACCATTCCAGCCCTTCAATGTCAAGCCTGGAGGCCAGTTCTATCCATTCAGATAAACGCATACTGCCGTCCTTGCATAAGGCTTGCATAAATGCTTTTGGGAATACAGCTAACCGGGGCATATAAAATTTATATTATTTAATAGTTGATGTGTCTTTAGGCGGATTACGTCCTATAAAAGGATGTTGCTCCAGGTCAACAACCTGGCCGCTTATCGGTCCGCTTTCATCAGCAAGCCAATAGACGGCAGCAGCGGCAATTTCTTCGGGCCACAAGATGCGTCCGGCGGGTGCATATACTGAAGGAAGATCTTTGTACCAATCTTCTGATAAGCCATGTCCTTTTTTTCTTTGTTTTTCTGTTTCCGTTAATACCCATCCTGGATTAATTTGGTTTACCCGAACCCCATTTTCGCGATGTAATGTATCTCCCAGGTTTCTTGTCATCGTCATTAATGCGCCTTTAGAAACACTGTATGCAAAAAGATTAGGCTCGCCACTCCATGCATTTACTGATCCTATATTTAACACGCAACCACGCTGTTCACTTAAATAAGGTAAGGCAGCCTTAATAAGTTCGAATGGAGCTATCGTATTAACTTCCAAAACTTTTTGCATGAAAAACTTATCTGTCGTATGAATGTTAGATGACACTACCATAGCTGCATTATTCACAACGGCATCCAGTTTTCCGAAGGATTTTATAGCAAGGTCAACAATTCTTTGCGGGGCTCCTTCCCGGCTAATATCTTCAATATGAAGCACCGCTTTGTCGGCCCCCAATTCAGCAATTACTGCATTTCCCCACTTTTCTTCAAGGCCATGAATAATAACCCTGGCGCCTTCTGCCGCGCAACGTAATGCTATCGCCTTGCCAATTCCGGTTGTGCTGCCGGTTACAATAATCACTTTATTTTGCAAACGCATATCTATACTGGTTTAAGTACGCTCTTTACAACTTCTCCTTTATGCATTTTTTCGAATGCAGTATGCCATTCTGTAATAGGCCAAACGCCACCAATGATAGGTTTTACATCTAATTGGCCGCTGGCCATTAAAGCGAGAACTCGTTCCCACATAGGCCAGTTATGACTAAAGCTACCCTGCAGCCTTATGTTTTTTTGAACCAGAGGATCAAGTGAGAAGCCAAGTGGTTGAGGCCCCCAGCCTACTTTTGTAATTTTTCCATTGGGCCTCACAAGCTGCAATGCTATTTTTAATGTGATGCTTGCTCCGGCTGCATCAATAACACAGTCAGCTCCAAGTCCATCACGTTTATTTGCCCATTCTGTTGCATCGCCTATTATTGCTTCGCAGCCATATTGTTTTGCAATATCTAAACGGTGTTTATCTGCCTCAAGCCCAACGATAGCTACTTGCGCTCCGCATAGCCTTGCCATTGCCGCACATAGAATTCCAATCGTTCCCGGGCCAAGCACGATTACGCGATCGCCGGGCTTAAGACCTGTATTTTCAACAACGGCGCTGTAAGCCACGCAGCAAGGTTCTGTAAGGCAGGCATTTTCAAATGGAATCTCATCAGGCACTTTATGCAAACAGCGGGCAGGTACTCGCACGAAACGAGTCATAGCGCCATTTACACCATATCCAAATCCTTTTCGTGTGGGATCAAGATTATACAATCCAACGCGTGACATAGGATTATTTACATCAATAACAGCGGCAGTTTCACTTACTACTCTGTCGCCCACTTTCCATCTTATTACTTTACTGCCTGTTTCAACAATGTGTCCGCCGAATTCATGTCCAAGCACAACCGGATAATTTACGGGCCAGCTATGATCTGCCGTCCATTGGTGCAGATCACTGCCACATACGCCCACATTTGAAACTTCGAGGAGCACATCGTCTTCACCGATCTGTGGCATGTCAATTTCCCTGATTTCTACAGAGCC
>JBBSBD010000211.1:0-10954 GCA_038251675.1 Chitinophagales bacterium
CTTGTCTTATTGTGGCACAAAAATGAATTAGTCAATCCATTTCCAATAAGCCGCAAAAGTGTTATGGAATTGGCTCATGTAAATAGTTTTGCTACTTACCATAAATGTATAAAGCAATTGGAGACATTCGGATATATTCGATATAATCCTTCGTTTAGTTATTATGAAAGGAGTTCAATTTTTATAAATAATGTGAATAAATAGAGCCCATTTTTTCATGCACAATGAATAAGGAGGTTCGCAATTTTGCTTATATTTGTAGCATAGCATTGCAGCTATAAAGTGATAAAAAAAATAGTGAGTGATTCGGTGAGTAGATTTTTTCAACCGACTCAAACTGTTGATATAATAGGGGTTTTGTGGTAGGGTTCGAATCCCTAACTCTCCGCAGAAGTACAGTTCAAACGAAATCAAAAGCCCACAAACTCAATGTTTACGGGCTTTTTTGTTTTACAGTACTGCGCAAAATGTTCATTTAAGCCCAAAGTAATCGTGAGTAATTCGTAAGTTCGGGTAATTCAAAAAAGACTCACGAATTTTGAGATAATGAAATGGAAATGAAAATTAGAAGATATTTTTTAGCTTTTGTTTACGTATTAGTTTTATCGGCTGCAAATGCTCAGCAAAGTAACCACAATATACTTATTCGGCATTATCCGGTAAGACAAGGAATTGTCCAACCATTTAAACAAGATGCAGGGGCAATTTCCGACTTTTCTGGATTTAGAACAATTTTGTCTAGAAAGGCGGAGGTTTTTGCTATAGACTCTGGAAAAGTATTGAAAACCTTCTTTGAAAATCACTCAAAATACATTATTGTTAAAGGCAAGGATGATACGGTTATTACTTATGGAAATCTTAGAAATGTTTTCTTTTCAGAGGGAGATCGAATTAAAAAAGGGGATAAAATTGGGCTTATTAAGTTAGACTCCCAGCAAAAGTATATTTTAGAGCTTTCGTTTTACGGTAATTCCGAATCTCTTAGTTATCAAAAATATCTTGATATTTTGTTAAGCAAATCAGAGTAATAATGTCACGCTGTTGGCGCAAGCATCAGTGCCTGTTGCTTGCGCCAACGAGGGAAAATAGTAACCTCCAAAATGTAACAAATCAATATCTTGAATGGTTTGAACATAGTTCTGAGCCTTTGCCTAATGAAAATTTATTTAATAGAATCCACAACGGTTTATATAATGATCATACAGATTAATTATGAAAGAAGTATTAATAATTCTGCTAATCATCGTAAGTTATTTTTTTGGGTCTTATAAACTCTATTTTCTTTTGTCAAGGTTGAAATTATTTCTCTTTCTCTTAGTAAGTGGACTATATTTTTTTTTAACTTACTTATTTTTTGACGAAGCCATTCATTTCCATAATCATTTAAGAAACAAGGGCATTTATATCGAATTTGGTCATGCAGACGTATTGTTAGTGATTACTTTTTTATTATGCTTGGTTATAGCAGTCTTTACAATTATACTTTCTATTCGCAAAGCTTTTAGAAATAAAAAAAAATGACCATCCTCCTGTTAGTCCAAGCATACATTAGCTCTTGGCGCAAGCGTCCCCGCTTGTGCCGCTTACAAATAGAGATTGGAATATTGCACGATTCCATAATATCTCTTTTGAATAATGCTGATATAAGCTGTAAAAATAAATATTGTTTACATTAGCTTATGAGCCGCAAATATAAATTTCATGATAATGATAAGTTGTATTTTATATCCTTTGCTGTAGTTTACTGGATAGATTTTTTTATAAGGGAAGAATAAACAGCACTGCGCTATGTAAACTGGTAATCGACGCCAGTGACTTGCGTAAGCAAAGTTTGCGGACCATCTAAAATTTTTGCATTCATTGGTGGTATTGGCGACACCGGTGAATTAGCTGCCAGGTAATCCTTCATCACTGTATGCAATGTCAGGCTTGTATTTTTTGCATTTGCAACTCCTTGAATTCTGCAAAGCATGTCGGCAGGGTCGCCATCTCTTTCGCAGGCGCAGATATTATATTTTTTGTCAAAATCGAGTGGTTCTCCGGCAACCGACATTTCGTGCACACGTGTCCCTTCTTCCGCGAAAGCATTGAAAGAAACCCGCATCCCTTTAAACTTGATAACCCAGCCGCCCAATCGTTCCGCAGCGTTCTTTGCAAATACATTGTTCAGTTCTTTTTCTAACCAATCTCTTATTTGCCCGCCGGTAACTGTGCCTGTCCTCACTGTACTATCAACCGGCAGCATATCATAAATAAATCCGTAAGTGATTGGAATGTTTCCCGTTTTGTCAGGAGTTGTATTGGGCGGACAGAAACGAAAGCCATTTGATAAAACAATATCTATTTCCGGCAGTTTCCATTTTAACGCATCTAATACCAAAGTATCAATAGTATTTTCTACAATAAAATACCTGTACAAAGGCACCCTACTGTAGCCCGCAATTTTATGGATGTCTTCTGCAAAAGGCTGCTCGTTATTTTTAATAAGGGCCGTAATGGCTTCTGAAGGTTTATTTCTATCAGCCCTCACTTCTCCCAACGAATATTCATCTTTGATCACTTTGCCATTTTCTATAGTAAGATTGAGCTTGCCCACAAAACTGCCAAATGCGCCAGGCTCCACAACTTTGGCATATTTGCATTGAATAGGAATGCGTACTCTTTCATGCGTATCGCCACCAAAAATATAATTTACTCCCTGGCACTCATTCATATTTGCCAGGCTTATCTGCTGTGACAAGCCAAGGTGAGACAATAAGATTACATACACGCATTGTTCCTGGTTGCGAAGTACATCAACATAAAAAGGAAGATTTTCTTCAGCCCTCGTATAAATAATTCCTTTACTATAATTTGGAGACTGGCGTATAGGAACTAACGGATCAGTGTAGCCTACAAAACCAATTTTAATTCCTTTCACGTTCCATATATAGTAGGGCGGAAAAATTAATTCGCCTTTTTTGCCATCACCCAAATCGTGATACATATTTGCACAAACTTTTGGCGCATTTAACGATCCCAATAAAGTCTGCATGGCTTTTTTGTAATACACCACTTCCCAATTCCCGGGTAAGTACAAATCATAACCTAGTGCATTTAAAATGGGCACCATTGCTTTCCCTGTAGTTTTAACCGAAAGCTCGCTTCCCTGGAACATATCGCCGGTATCGATTATAAAAATATCGGGGTTTTTCTTTCTTTCGTTTTGCAAGTACGTGGCTAAATGAGCATAGCCACCTGTTTTACGAAACACAGCTTTGTTATTTTCCCAAAATAATTCATCGTGAGGATGAACCTGGCAATGCACATCCGTTGTTTGTAAAATAGAAATAGTAAATGGTTTATTGCCAGCGGGTACTTTGCTACCGTTATTATCATTCATTATTGCAGCCATTGAAGCAACCGGGCTAGCAGCTAAAAAACCAGATCCTGTTACGGTGCCGATTTTTTTAATAAAATCTCTTCGGTTATTGTTCATTGTAAAAAGCTCTTAATGGATAATTTTTACAAATGTCGTTAGTTTATTTTTTTTCTTAATTCTTCATTTGCTGATGCATGATTGGCCTGAAAGTCCCAAAAACTGATCTGCAGGTTTCTTCGAAATTATTGCCTAAGTGGCCGGTGTTACGTAAAGTTCGGAGCCGAATTACATTACCTTAAGCGTTGAATCAATAAGCTGAAATATCTGTTTAGATTCTTCAGAATACTTGCCGTCATCAGCTACAGAGTTTTGGAAATACAGAACCCATTTATTATTGCCTGGCACTTTAAGGTCATACATATCAATCACAAGTGGCGAACCTACGATCGTTACATTCAATCTCTTGCCATCCAATTTTCTCGATCCAAGTTCTTTTTGAAAATCTTCAGAAGAACAATTTTCTTTTCCAAATTTATTGATCATCTCGTCCCTTATGGCGCTTAACGGAACGTTCTCTTCAAATTCAAAAAGTATTATAACAATATTATTACCTGTGAATGTCCAATTTTTTAAACCTGCACTGCTTGAAAAATCGAACGCCAGGTATTTTGGATACTCAAATGAAAGAGAAGAACTTTCAAATTTTTTATTATCAGAAACTTTTACTTTGACCGAGGCATTAGTAATGGTTGTGTCCAAATGTAAGACTTCACCTTCAGCAACTATATATTGCCTGCCACTGATATTAATCTCAATTATGGTTTTTGGTTCAATACTATCATTGATATTATTTACCTGGCCTCTTATGCCAGACGTGCCTAAAATTATTACTGTAATTAAAAAAAGGAGACGCTTCAAAATAGTTGTTTTGGTGATTAAACAGATAGCAAATGTATGTTTTAGAAGTAAATATCTTCTGTTGCCGAATCTCAATTCCAAAGGCGACAACTTCCTTTTTTAAATCTCCGCTAAATATTTATGCACAAAACTAATAGCCATGGAACCTTCGCCAACCGCTGATGCGACGCGGTTCATCGCGCCGGAACGCACATCACCTGCGGCAAAGATGCCTGCACAACTTGTTTCGAGCAGATACGGATCCCGCTCCAGTTTCCATACTTTAGCGAAAGCATCATATTGCTGCAAATCCCTGCCTGTTTCTATAAATCCTTTATCGTTAGTGATAATTTCTTTATCCAGCCAGTCGGTGTAAGGTTTTGCGCCGATAAAAATATACAGCGCCGCTGTATCTTCTGAATAGATTTCGTTTGTGCTGATATTTTTTATTACCAACTGTTCCAGCCTTCCATTACCTTTTGCTTCAATAACTTCTCTGCAAACACAAACACAAATATTGCTTACGCCTTTTATCTGGTCAATTAAATAGGACGACATCGTGTAAGACAAACTATCTCGTCTTATTAAAATATTTACCTGCTTTGCAAATTTTGAAAGATACATGGCTGCCTGCCCCGCAGAGTTGCCACCACCCACTACAAAAACAACATTGCCTTTGCAGGACGCAGCCTCAGTCATTGCGGCGCCGTAATAGATTCCTGCACCGGTAAAGTCAGGGATACCCGGTGTTGTGAGTTGCCGATTCTTTATCATCATCAAGTATTATCTTTTTATAGTTATCCTGTATCGTGATCGCTTTTACAGATTGAGGCGAAAGAAATTCCGTACCAAATCTCACTGTTTGGCTGATAGCTCTCCGGGTAAGATCAGCTCCACTCAAACCTGTGGGAAAACCGAGGTAATTTTCGATCCGTGAACTAGTACCTGCCTGCCCGCCGGGTGCAGAGCGTTCAATCAATAATGTTTTTAAACCCTCTGATGAACCATAAACGGAAGCGGCTAAGCCAGCAGGGCCAGCACCTATAACTACCACGTCATATATTTCATTTTTTACCTCGGGGTTAAGGCCTATACGCCTTGCAACATCAATGATGGTTGGCGTTGCAATCAAAGAGCCGTCTTCAAAAAATATGGATGGCAAATCTTTCGTGGTAAGATTATTTATCTGCATTAACTGCGCGCCATCATCGCTGGTTGCTTCTATCCATTGATAAGGAATTAAATTACCTGAGAGGAATACTTTTATTTCATGGCTCTTTGGAGAGAACTGGTAACCTACCAGTTTAATCCCTTTAAAATCAGGGTGAAAATCACTTTGCCAGTCATCCAGCAAATCATCTACTATAGGATATAATTTTTCTTCAGGTGGATCCCATGGCTTGGTTAAATAATAATCGAGCCTTACAGTGTTGATTGCTTTTATGGCAGCATCTGTATCAGAGTAGGCGGTTAACAATACCTTTTTCGCATCATTATAAAATTCCATCGCTTCAGTTAAAAACTCAACACCTTCCATTTCAGGCATACGTTGATCCGAAATAAACATAGCAACGGTTTCGCCTTTGTTTTTTAATTCGAGCAAACTATCCAGTGCTTCTTTTGCAGATGAAGTGCTGAGCACACGGTAGTCCTGCCGGTACTTATTTTTTAAGTCTCTTGTAATGGCACGCAACACCTGCATATCATCATCAATTACAAATATGATTGGTTGATTCATTTGTTTTAATTTTTAGTCATCTATAGGAAAACATACTTCAAATTCTGTTGTCCCCGGCTGTGAATTTACTTTAACCGAACCATTATGCTGCCTGATGATCCTGTTCACGACATCAAGCCATAATCCCGTGCCTTTGCCCATTTCTTTCGTGGTAAAAAAAGGATCAAATATTTTCTGCTGAATATCTTTTGCAATGCCGGGGCAGGGAGCGCAGACATAGCATCAACTCATCAAAAATTATTTATTTGCCAGCCGGTTCAGTCGAATCTTTCACACACCTGAAACCAAGATTATCTGATGCACTGCTCACCTCGCCCTTGCCGCGGCTTCCCGGCCTGTAACGCATGCAATATTGGTCGCTGCATAAAAATGATCCTCCGCGCTGCACACGCTTAACCGAGTTTGGTTCATCGGGATCGTAACTATCTTTCGGGCCTGCGGGATTGGTCGCGGGACTTTGGCGGTAGTAGTCGGGGCGATAAAAGTCATTGCACCATTCCCATACATTTCCATCCATATCATACAAGCCATAGCCGTTTGGCGAAAATGATTCTACGGGAGCCAGACCCATAAAGCCATCTTCGCCGGTATTTCCATCAGGGAAGTTTCCCTGGTAAATATTTGCCATCCATTTCCCTCCAGGTTTTAATTCATCGCCCCAATAATATTTCTGCCCCGGATGATTGCCTTGTGCAGCGTATTCCCATTCAGCCTCCGTCGGCAATCTTTTACCTGCCCATGTTGCATAAGAAATGGCATCCTCATAACTTACCTGTACTACCGGGTAATTTTGTTTATTAGTTATATTACTTTGGAGCCCTGATGGATGCCGCCAACTGGCGCCGGGTACATACTGCCACCATTGCAACGGATTATCGAGCGCTACAGGCTGGCCGGGAGGAGTGAAAACCCCTGACCCCGGAACTAAATTCTCTGCAGGCACACCTGGAAAATCTTCCGGGTTTAATTTTCTTTCGGCAACGGTTATGTAATGTGTAGCATTCACGAACTTTTCAAATTCAGCATTTGTAACCTCGTGTTCATCCATCCAAAAATCTTTGAGCGTTACCTTATGAACCGGGTGGGCATCAGCAAATGCCGGATCATTTGTACCCATAAGAAAAGTTCCTCCCGGAATGTGAACCATTTTAGAAGGAACAACATCCGCTTTTTCAACTTCTGCGGTTGTTACATTCTGCTTGTCTTTTGGCTGATTATTTTGTTGGTTACAACAAATTAGTATTGGCACAAAAGAAAATAACATGACAGTTGAAAGCTTATTCTTTTTTATAATCATCTTTAATTATTCTTATTAACCGTTGGCTTCAAATGGTATTGAAAATAACAAGATAAAGCCAGTTCAAAAAAATGTATTGCAAATGGCTTGCTGAAAAGCCACTGATGCGAGGTAAGATTTAATTTTCTTTAAAAGCGGTGGGGGTTACGTAAAATTAAAAGTAATGGAAAAATATTTCGTAGTTTTTCCATCTATTTTTAAAGCCTTAGAACCTAAAACGTAAATATGATTAGATACTTCCTGGTAATAATTATTAGCCTGGTTACTTTTTCTCCAAATGCTTACGGGCAGGAATTATATCATGAAATGTACCGTCCGCAAGTTCATTTTTCTCCCAAATCCGGCTGGATGAATGATCCAAATGGAATGGTGTTTTTCAAGGGGAAGTATCATTTATTCTATCAATACTATCCTGATAGCACCGTTTGGGGGCCAATGCATTGGGGACACGCTACCAGCAAAGATCTGGTGCATTGGGAACAACAACCAATAGCGTTGTATCCTGATAGCTTTGGCTATATTTTTTCCGGGAGCGCCGTTGTTGATTCCAATAATACCTCAGGGTTTGGTAAGGATGGCAAAGTTCCTCTGGTAGCAATTTTTACACATCATGATCCTGTCGGCGAAAAATCAGGAAGCATCACTTTTCAGAATCAAAGTATCGCTTATAGCCTTGATGAAGGAAAGACCTGGACGAAGTATGCAGGAAATCCTGTTCTTAAAAACCCGGGAATAAGGGACTTTCGCGACCCTAAAGTAAGCTGGAACGAACAGGCAAAGAAATGGATAATGACCCTCGCAACTTTAGATCATATCACTTTTTATTCTTCACCTAACCTGAAAGATTGGACAAAGGAAAGCGAGTTCGGAAAAGAGGTTGGGGCACATGGCGGCGTATGGGAATGCCCTGACTTGTTTCCATTAAATTATAATGGAGAGAAGGTATGGATATTAATTGTGAATTTAAATCCCGGCGGCCCGAACGGCGGATCAGCTACACAATATTTTACAGGGCAGTTTGATGGCAAAACCTTTACGCCTTATCAAACTGATACCAGGTGGATAGATTATGGGCCTGATGAATATGCAGGCATCACCTGGTCGAATACAGGCGATCGTAAAATTTTTATTGGATGGATGAGCAACTGGCAATATGCTAATATAGTGCCTACTTTAAATTGGCGAAGCGCATGTACAGTACCACGCGAACTCGCTATTGAGAAGATGGGAGATAAGTATATGGTTACTTCCTTGCCTGTAAAAGAATTAAGTAGTTTAGAAGAGAAGCCTGCTGTATTGGAAAATATTGATGCCACCAATTACAATCTTTCAGAAAAAGGGGGCAAGCTTGCAGGTCCGGTAAAAATAAATTTGAGCGCAAATAAGCTTGAAACGTTTTCAATTACATTGTCAAATGAAAAAGGAGAAAGATTGGTTATCGGTTATGACAAAGCAAAAAATAATTATTATATAGACAGGGCAACCTCTGGTAAGGTTGATTTCGAAAAAGGCTTTGGCAAAGTTCACTATGCTCCTCGTTTCTCGAATGAAACCAATCTTGACATGACCCTTATCATAGACGATGCCTCTGTAGAGTTATTTGCAGATAGGGGATTAACGGTGATGACAGAGATTTTTTTTCCTACCGCGCCTTATGATAAAATAATTCTTGATTCGCAAGAAAAACTCACTGTTCATCAGTTAGGCTATATGAAGTTAAAAAGTATATGGAAATAAATTTTTATACGCAGGGAGCGTTTTTTGATTGCGACAATCATGTAGACCTCGGTGCTTAACTTCCCGTGAATGTTTTTGCACGGGGCGATAATCCAGATATGACAAAAAAATAGATTCATTCGAATAAAAATGATTTTATTCGCGAAACCTTTAAATCTATCAATTGTACAAAGCAGTATTCATCGACGTTGACGGAACATTAATTAAAAAAGATCATAGTATTAGTGCAGCTACTTTTGATATGATCCAAAAGTTAAAAGAAAAAAATATAATGGTCGTATTGGTTTCTGCCAGGCCGCTTTCCGGCATAGTACCTATTGCGAAAAAAGTCAATTTAGCTGACAATCCTATAGCCAGTCTTAACGGCGCTTACATATCCGGTGACGGGGATATCATTTTTGATTCAGTTATCGACATCGAAGCCGTAACTAACGTTTATGATCAGTTGCAAAAATATGATGCTACGATAATTTATTACCAGCAGGAAAATTGGTTCAGCGAATTGCAAAATGCAGGCACAGCGCATGAGCAAAAAATTACTCACATACCGGTAACCATTCAACCATTCAATACTACTATAGCTTTATGGAAAAAAATTAATACGGGGCCAAATAAAATACTGGTGATAGCCAGTGAGAAGGCAATAAATCAAATCCAGGAAGTGATGAAACAAAAATTTATAAACGAGCTGAATATTGCTACATCCAAACCTACTTACCTGGAAGTTATGAATAAACAGGCATCAAAACTAAATGCGGTAAAATTACTGATGCAGAAATATAATATTCAGCAGCATGAAACGATAGCCATTGGCGATAATTTTAACGACAAAGAAATGATTGAATTTGCGGGATGCGGTGTTGCTATGGGCAATGCACCTGATGCAGTAAAAGAAGGCGCCGATTATGTTACCGATACAAATAACAACGATGGCGTTTGTAAAGCGATTAAAAAACTTATGAATTTTTAAAAACCATAATCACTCTCTGCAATTCCGGGGCATTGTTTCGAAATAACGAAGTAGAAAAACTAGAGCTGCTGAAAGGATTCTTAGAAAAGATAGGATAACATTTACCGGTGTCCATACCGGGGAGGTTGGGATCATCATTTACGAAAGTTGGTCGAAGAAAAAAAAGTATATATTTAAATTTCCATGCCGACATTATCAAAAATTTTAGAAAGTAAATTAATAGCAATCATAAGAGGGGCCAACCCGGATGAAGTATTAAAAATTGCAGAAGCTTTGTACCTGGGAGGAATAAAAATTTTAGAAATTACTATGAATTCTGCTGAACCATTGCGCGTGATTAAAAAAGTCGCAGATAATTTGGGCGATAAAATGGTAATAGGCGCGGGAACTGTTCTTGATGCAAAATCTGCCAGAGATGCTGTAGCCGCCGGCGCCAGTTTTATTCTCTCGCCGATTGCAAATGAGGACATAATAAAAACAGCAAAAGACCTTGGTGCAGTAAGTATTCCCGGGGCTTTTACGGCAACTGAAATTTATAACGCCTGGAAAAACGGTGCAGACATTGTAAAAGTATTTCCTGCAATTTCTCCATCTTATATCAAAGATATTACCGGGCCATTCCCACAAATAAAATTGCTGCCCACCGGAGGTATTAACATTGAAAATATTAAAGATTACAAAAAAGTGGGAGCTGCCGGTTTCGGCATTGGTAGTGCTTTGGTGGATACAAAGAAATCGGTAAACCATGAATATCTTTCAGAGCTAACTAATAAAGCAGGAAAATTTGTTGATGCAATTTCGGGTTAATCTATAAATTAAGGGCATCTCTAAAAACCTAAGTTACGAAGCAATGTTTTAGTAATAAATCTTGTCTGGTATAAAAAACAAAATATGTCAAAAGCAAGAGGATTATTTGACGAGCAATTACGCTTAGAGAAGTTGAGTAAAAAACAA
>JBBSBD010000212.1:0-10948 GCA_038251675.1 Chitinophagales bacterium
CTGATTAGATAAATGCCCCAGCGTTTTTTATTTTTAATAAACCCGAGTTGACCTATAACAGGCCGTATTTCAGCCTCTTTGATCTTACTATATTTTACATTGCGCCTGTAAGGTTTAAAATCCGAAGAAGAATCCGGTTGGTAAGGTTCGTCATCCGTAATTCTGCCCGCGGCAGTAAATTTTTGTAATGGCTTCCCGTTTTCCAGCTTGTCTTTTGACGAATAATAAACAATCCAGTCACCTTTCGAGGGGCTACTTATAAGATCTTTTCGGCCATGGCCTGCCTGCGCAAATCCGCCTGCCATACCCGTTAGTACGTGATCTTTTGAGGCACAAATGAGAAAATATTTCATGTATTTTAAGGGGTATCAGGATTATGATTCACAATAATGCGGTCGCAATTTGTTCCCACTCCTTTTCTAACGTGAGGCCGGAGATTTGTTTACCCGCCCGGCTGTACCAGTAAGTTGCATTTCCCGTATCGCCTTCTTTACGATGCAGGTAGGCATGTATCCACGATGCATCCCGGTCGTTAATATCCTGTATCATTGTGTGCGCTTTATCCCAATCGCCCTTAGCGTCGTGCCACAATGCATTTATATTGACAGATACGTTTTGCGGGGGTTCTTTGGCTGATAAACTTTCTTTAAAAGATGATAGATCCATTTTATAAAATTTTAAAATTAAAGCAGTATTTCTTTTTGCTAAAAAGATGTGATTATAAAATTGCTATATGGGTTTGCGCTTAAATTTACAACTGTCTTTTAAATTTAGTCCTATGCAGTTAGTAAAGACTATTTTCATTGCAATGAAGGCTAAATAGGCTACACCCGGCCGTTAAGAAAGAATTATGAATTGTGGAAGCAATTAATATAAAATTGTTTCAGTCATTTTTTTTAACGCCATGTAAAACACTAACTTAAGACGCGTGGTGCATTATTTATCTATAACAGGAGTCAGTAAAAGGAAAAGCCGCAGGGCAAATTTATTTTAAGAAAATTTGCTTGTTTTATTTTTAATCCCATTGGTTGGCTTTTGTTTTGAAGGTTCCAATAATATTTTAAGTTTTGAAGCAATTACATTTATGTAAGGCTCATTCATAATTTCTGACCTGCGCCTGTACTTTCCTGGAACATCATACGATTCTATGACTCCCGACACATGCTGCTTCCAGCCAAGGTATGGATCTTTATAGATTTGTGGTGATCTAAAAACAAGCATCTTCCCAGGATAAATACCAGTCTTGTAAGCCCTCGACATGATACCATTTGTATGAAGCATGTATTTATTTCTCAGGAAGCGGGGAAGTAATTTTCCTTTTGAGAGATAATAGTCGAAACCAAACTTCACTGCCTTTGCGTTTAGTCTTAATATCTTATTTCGTGTTTTATTATATAGTACATATGTTATCACCTTCGATCCTACTTTCATAACCTTTAAAGGATATAGGGCTTTCTCCTTAGGTCTTAATGAAGAATAGTCACCTGCATAAGCCTTTATAATCGACGAGAGGCGAGGCGGTTTCTTTTGAGTACCATTATTAGAATCTATGGAAGGTGCATTCAGATAAGTAGACGACCTGCTATTAAATGTTGCAAGTAATTCAGTTTTTTCACCTTCCTTCAATAATTGTTGTGCCATTTCAAAAGCGAGAGTACCTCCCAGGCAATATCCGGCGAGAAAATACGGACCATGTGGTTGCACTGAACGAATCTCTTTAATGTAGTGAGCAGCCATCTCTTCAATACTGGTATGAAAATGCTCTTTTCCGTTTAAGCCCCTGGCCATAAGACCATAAAGGGGTTGCTCCATTCCTAAATTCTTTGACAAATCTTTGTAAAAAAGAACATTACCTGCTCCTGCATGCATGCAAAATAGTGGAGGTTTAGCACCGTGCGGCTGAATCGGTACCAGGCAAGAGACGTTAACAACCTTATCTTTTTGATTTATGATAGCAGCCAGTTTACTTATATCCGGAGCCTGGAAAATAGTAGCCAAAGGCAACTCTTTTCCAAATTGTTTCCTGATCCTTGTGAACATGGTAACTGTTTGAATTGAATTTCCGCCGAGTTCAAAAAAGGTATCGTGAATTCCCACCTTTTTTACACCCAGCAGATGTTCCCAGATTTTTACCAACGCGATCTCGGTGTCATTTGTAGGCGCCGTATATTGATCATCCAATAATTTAGAAAAGTCTGGTATCGGTAAAGCTTTCTTATCAATCTTACCATTAGGAGTTTGCGGCAAGCGTTCTAATTCCATCCACATCCCCGGTATCATATATTCAGGGAGTTTTTCCTGTAGTTGCGTTATGGTATTTTGTTTGTCAAAAGTTGCCGCAGGCACCACATAAGCAACCAACATTTTATTGCCGTGGTTGTCTTCATTCAACCTCACTGCTGCTTGCCTGATGTTTTTATTTTGCAAAAGAACATTTTCAATTTCACCTAACTCTATCCTATACCCGCTCATTTTAACCTGCTCATCAATCCTGCCGAGGTATTCTATTTCACCATCAGTATTCCATCTTACTTTGTCACCTGTTTTATACAATCTTGATACAGGCTTTGAATCGGAAAAATCATCATTATTAATAGCTGCACCTGCTCTGAAAGGATTTAGGATGAATTTCTCTGCGGAAAGATCAGGCCGATTGAGATACTCTCTGGCAATACCTTCGCCTGCTATATACAATTCTCCTGCTATTCCTATGGGCACTATCTGATCCCATTCGTCAACAACATAAAGCTGGGTATTTGAAAAAGGCTTGCCGATCGGTACTGTTTTGTATTCCCTTTTTAAATCCACGGTATGGATGCATTTACCGATCGTAGCTTCGGTAGGGCCATAGTGATTGTAAACAATGCCTTCATAATCTAATCTTATTAAATGTTCTTTTATCTTGGCAGAAAATGTTTCTCCGCCGAATATCATTACTTTATTTGCCAGTACCGTGTTCTCTCCATTTACATAAGACAGCCACACTGAAGGAACAATTTTTATACAGTCAACCGGGTTTCTCTCCAGGTAGGCTACTAATTTTTCACCATCCATTATTAGTTGCTTCGATAATATATTTAGAGAAGCTCCTAAAAAGATAGACGTAAAAATTATTGAGTGGCCCGCGTCAAAAACCAATGGTGAGAACAGAGCAAACAACGCACAGGTTTCTAATTTCGCGACCTTAATTAAACCGAAGCAATGATCAACTACTGCCTGGTGTTCAATCATAACTCCTTTTGGCTTACCGGTCGATCCTGAAGTGTAAATTACATAGGCAAGATTGCGGGAATTTATACCGCTTTCCGGATTTTGTAAAGGCATTTCAGCTATTGCATCCTTGCGGCCGTCTAATTCAATAATATCAATTCCTGTTGCATTGGGTAATTTTATCCTGGCGGATTTACTGCTTATTACAATTTTCGCCGATGTGTCCTCAAGCATATAATTAATACGATCTTCAGGGTATTCAGGATCGATAGGAACATAGGCGGCGCCAGCTTTTAATATCCCCAATATACCGATCAGCATTTCCATACTGCGTTCTAAACAGATAGGAATAAGGGCCTCTTTTTTTACACCACGACCTATTAAATACCGGGCTAACTGATTTGAACGTTTATTTAGTTCCTCGTAGGTAAGCCTTTCATTTTCGAAAACTACTGCAATTTTAGCAGGGGTTTTAGTTACCTGTTCCTCAAATAAATCTACAATGCTCTTATCTCTTGGATACGCTACCTCCGTGTCATTAAATGTTTCCAACAATTGGCGTGTCTCTTCGGTGGGAAGTATATTTAATTTCGAAATTTTTTCACCGGGCGTTTTCGTAATCGAAGAAATCAATTCTTCAAAATGTTTAGCCATCCGATCTACACTATCATCCTTATATAACGCAGGATCGTATTCTATCGTCCCGGCAAGTCCGTGTGAATTTTGTGTTATTGAAAAACTTATTTCAGGCTTTGACAAAACAATCTCAAGAGGTCCCCCCGATAATTGTACAATGCCAAATTGCAATGAGGAAGATTCAACCGTCAACATTACCTGCCTGGTTAGATTAATTTTTGAATCATTAACCTCCACTTCGTCTAAAGTCTGATGCCGAAGTTTTTTTTGCTCACCAGCCTCCGAAAACGTTGCCTTTATTTCCTCCAATAATTCCGTAAATAAAGTTTCAGAACTTATCTTGTTTCGCATCGCATGTAAGCCATTAAATAAAAGTTCCCGGCTTTGTTGTCGACCTATATCGCTGAAAGAATATGGAATGCCAATGCAAATATCTTCCTGTGTGTTATACCTGTAAAATAGCACATGCAAGACCCCGAGTAAAGTCGTAAAAACTGTTGTCCCTTCATTTGAAGAAATGATTTGCAAGCGTTTTGCCAGTTCATTATCTATCGTAAACTCCTTTGTTTTCAATTCAATGTTTTTATTGATCGAAGAAATACATTTTATCGCTTTTTTTTGGGTCGGGTCGTTCACCGGAACCTCGCCAGGATACCTTTTTAATACGCTTCCCTGGGATTTTTCCATAAGAGTATTATCTCTTTGCATCTTCTAAATTTTACTATAAAAAATTATTATTAAACCGATCTTGTATGATAGAATTTTGGAAGTCTGAGTTTTCCGCCGGCATTATTGGTAATAATAGCCGGAACATTCTGTGAACTCAGAGATTTTTTACAGGTTGGAAATTTTCGGCCCGCAATAAGACCATGAAGGTTTTAGAATTTGGAATTATTCTTAGGTATCTGCTTTTTATTGTTGAATACGATACCTCTAAAATAAAGATAAGCGTTTTTTATCTAAGCAATAAAGTAACAATTCTAATTTGAAGAAAATCTGAAGTTCCATTTTACGGGAACAGTCAGTTTTCTTAAAATGATAAAAGCAAATTTTAAACCAAAAAACAAAAAGACGATAAGCGTAAGAAATTTCTAATTCCAATTTAAAATCCGGAATGAAATACTGATATCACTTTCGTGGCATATAATCAATTTAGTTTACTTGCAATCTTAACGGGATAAGAAGAGACAGTGAAATTCAAAAAGAAAGCAGTAAATACCTGTTATCCATTACATTTACTCAACACTAATAACCTTCGGATGATGGCGACAACCTTCGTTTAGAAGTTTAACTTTGATAACAATATCCGGGGTAATAACATAAAATTGTAGAATGAAAATTATAACAACCATCCTGGTCGCAATTTCCTTACTTGGTGCACAATCTCTATTTGCTCAGAAAGATAGCATCAATAAAAAAAATGATTCCCTCAATAACATCATACTCGAAGACTACAATAATAAAATAGCTAAGATTGAAGAGCAGCGCAAAGCAGATTCCACACAAAAAGTAGAACTGGAGACTCAACTTAATTCTTTAAAAACAACAGATAATTTAAAGAAAGAAGAATTACAAAAAAAGCTGCAGGATCTAAAGGATAAGGAAGCAGAACGCATTAGCCAAAAAAAGGCACAGATAGATTCACTGAGGCACACTGCGACAGGATATCCGGTTATGGGTTTTTTTAACGACACCCTATTTATGATATACAATAAGCTAGGAAGCTTTTCTGCCAAAGACAGGGCTGATGCCATCACCGGCAGAGTTAACGCTTTGGCTGCAGATTTCAATTTTAAACCCGATTCATTAAAACTATCACAGGCAGAAACAACGATGGATTTGGTTTTTGGTGAAAGTATTATTACAAGTGTTTCGGAGAATGATGCATTATGGAACAATGGTACCAAACGTGAAGTTGCCACCAACTTCAAAAATATTATTGGAGAAGCCATAATGAAATATAAATCGGAGACAAGCCTTGCAACATTAGGAAAAGAGATAGGGCTTGCATTGCTTGTGATAGTAGTGATAGTTGTGCTGATTGTATATATTGGCAAGCTTTTCAAATGGACGGCAAAAAAAATACAGGATGAGGAGGATAAAAGACTCAAAGGAATAAAAATTAAAAATTATACACTCTTTGATGCTAAGAGGGAAGTAAATTTTTTATTGAATGTAAATACAATTTTGAAATGGTTTATTATTTTACTTTCAATATATATTGCGCTTCCTATTTTATTTGGAATTTTCCCATGGACTAAAAATTTTGCAGAGGTACTTTTCGGATATATATTAAATCCTGTTAAAAAAATAGCAGGAGGTTTATGGGAATATCTTCCAAATCTCATAGCTATTATTATAATTATTTTTGTTTTCCGTTATGTTATAAAAGGCATACACTTTCTGAAGACGGAAATAGAAAATGGTGTTCTTCATATTGCAGGTTTTTATCCTGACTGGGCAAACCCAACCTATCAGATTGTAAGAGTGCTGGTTTTTGCTTTTATGGTGATAGTAATATTCCCTTATCTGCCGGGAAGCGATTCACCAGTGTTTCGCGGAGTTTCCGTCTTCCTTGGATTCCTGTTCACCTTTGGCTCTGCAGGCTCTCTCTCAAATATCATAGCGGGATTGGTACTTACATATATGCGCTTATTCAAACTTGGAGACCGCGTAAAGATTGGTGATGTAACCGGTGACGTGATTGAAAAATCAATGCTGGTGACGCGAATCAGAACTATAAAAAATGAAATTATTTCCATTCCTAACTCCACCGTGATGAGCAGCCACACTATCAATTACAGCAGCGATGCTGTTGAAAAGGGGCTGATAATTCACACTACTGTTACGATAGGTTATGATGTTCCGTGGAAGAATATGCACCAGGCCCTGATCGATGCGGCTTTAAGAACTGAATTGATTTTAAAAGACCCTGTGCCGTATGTATTGCAAACAGGGTTGGAAGATTTTTATGTAGCCTATCAAATAAATGCTTACGTAACTGAGGCCAACAAGCAGTCATTGATCTACTCACATCTTCATCAAAATATACAAGATGTTTGCAATGAAAGAGGCATTGAAATTCTTTCACCACATTACAGGGCCGCCAGAGATGGAAACACAACTACGATTCCCGCGAATTATTTGCCTAAAAATTATAAGGCGCCGGATTTTAACATTAAGATTAATAAAGAAGGAGACAGCAAAAATGAAGAGTCCATTTGAACATACCCGAATAATCTATTTTAAAAAACCGAAAGCTTTTAAGATAAAAAAATAAATTGGCGGCATCGTAAGAGCTTTCTAAAAATTAATAAAGTACTTTTTGATTTTTTTTCTTATACTTAAAAGCAGAGTTCCCTTTTACGTTTCATTCACTTTGTGATATTTTTTAATTATAAATATCGCGGATAGTATTAAACAGACGTATGGCCACGGACCATAAACTACAATGAAAGAAATTCTAAATTATACATTACTTCAATTAGGTGATTATACTATCAGAGTATCATCAATAATAACGCTCGTAATTTTTGTCGTTGTAATTTTCTTTTTGCTGAAGATCATAAAGAAAGCAATGTTCAGGACAAGAAAAATTGACCTGGCAAAAAAGTATGCGATTTATAATCTCGTTAAATATTGCATATTCGTATTTTCTTTCGTTATCGGTTTTGAAATTCTTGGATTCAATATATCAGTATTAATCGCAGGCTCTGCGGCACTCCTTGTAGGGCTCGGCCTGGGCCTGCAAAATCTTTTCAGCGATTTTATTTCGGGTATTATCCTTTTGGTTGATTCATCAGTGAAAGTAAATGACATAATAGAAGTGAATGGCCTTGTGTGTAAAGTGCAGGAAATTAACCTGAGAACCACCATGGTTTTAACGAGGGACGATAAATACATTATTTTACCGAATACCGATTTAACGAGGAACCAATTAATCAACTGGACACACCATGATATTACATCCAGGTTTGAAGTTAAGATTGGCGTTGATTATAGTTCTGATGTAAAGCTTGTAATGAAAATATTAAAAGAAGCGATAGTGCGCCAGGAAGGTGTTTTAAAAAACCCCGAACCGTTTGTCCGCTTTTCAGATTATGGTGAATCTTCATTGAATTTTTCTATTTTTTTCTGGTCTGTAGAAGTTTTCAGGGTTGAGAACATAATGAGTGCAACTCGTGTAACGGTTTTTGAATTGTTTAAAGAAAACAATATCACGGTTCCATTCCCCCAAAGGGTAGTGCATATAAAAAATCAAGATTATGGACGACCAGATTAAAAAATTTCTTTTCAACCCGACGGTTGGGAAAATTGTAACAGTCTTTATTGGCATCGCGATAATCTGGTTAATTATTAAAGCCCTGCAGAAAAATCTTTTTTCAAGAATAAAAGACAATGAAAACCGGTACAGGGCTAAAAAGTTCAGCAGTTTTGCAGGCTACCTTTTAACCATTGTTTTAATAACTATTGTTTACAGCAATAAGCTTGGGGGCGTTACAGTTGCTCTTGGTGTTGCCGGGGCAGGGATTGCATTTGCGTTACAGGAAGTAATCGCTTCTTTCGCCGGTTGGCTTGCCATTATGTTTGGGGGCTTTTATAAAACCGGAGACCGGGTTCAATTAGGAGGGATTAAAGGAGACGTAATGGACATCGGTGTATTACGCACAACTATTATGGAAACTGGGCAATGGGTTGATGGCGATTTGTATAATGGAAGGATAGTTCTTATCGCAAACAGTTTTGTTTTTAAGGAACCCGTTTTTAATTATTCAGGAGATTTTCCTTTTCTATGGGATGAAATTAAATTGCCTATTCGGTATGGAAGTGACTATGAACAAACCAGGGAAATACTTTTAAAAGTAGGCAAGGAAGTTGCAGGAGATCTTACGGAGCAATCAATTGAAAGATGGCATGCCTTACAAAATAAGTATCGGCTGGAAGATGCGCAAACTGCTCCGATGGTATCACTTATTGCTAATGACAACTGGGTTGAATTTACATTGCGTTTTGTAGTAAATTATAAAAAAAGAAGGGCTACTAAAACCGAATTGTTTACTAAAATTCTAAAAGAAGTGGATGCTACAAACGGCGAAATAAAATTTGCATCTGCGACATTCCAACTGGTTCCGCCTTCCGAGATAAAAATACAAATGGACAAAAATGATTGATTTTAACTTATAAGTAAAAAAACTTTAAAGAATCTTCTGATCAATCAAAGAGATTCTAATATAAATAAATTCAAAGCATGGACATTAGCAAGGCATTCGAACTCATGAAATCCAAATTAACCAACTGGCTGCAAGAGCTCATCCGGCTTCTGCCAAATATTATATTGGCTGCAATCATATTGGTAATCGGGCTTTATGTTGCACGCTTTGTAAAAAAACTTGCTCTAAGGCTTATTGCAAAAGTTTCTCATAATACTACGCTTAATAATCTTTTTGGCTCTGTAGCTAATGTTGTTTTTATAGGTATTACTTTATTTACAGTACTGCGTATTTTACACCTCGATACAGCAGTAACATCAATTTTAGCTGGTGCGGGGATAATAGGTTTGGCGCTGGCGTTTGCTTTCCAGGATATTGCCGCCAATTTTATTTCCGGTGTGTTTATCACATTTCGAAGGCCATTGCACATTGGTGATATTGTAAAAGTAAAAGACTACATGGGCAAGGTGGAAGAGATCAACTTACGCGATACAACCATTCGCACTTTCCAGGGGCAGATGGTAATTATTCCGAATAAAGATGTTTTTCAAAATCCTATTGAAAATTATTCCTTACTGGGCAAACGCCGCTTCGATCTTGTCGTAGGCGTTTCGTACGGCGAAGACCTCAGAAGAGTAATGGACGTAACTCTTAATGCTGTAAAAGGAATTGAAGGCCTGTCCGAAGAAGATGAAACCACTATGTTTTACCAGGAATTTGGAGACAGCTCTATAAATTTTTTCATTCGTTTATGGATAAATACTCCTGAGCAACCGGCATATCTATATGTGGGCAGTGAAGCAGTTATGCGTATAAAAAAGGCGTATGATGAAAATGATATTGTTATTCCTTTCCCGATCCGTACACTGGATTTTGGAATTAAAGGCGGCACTAAGCTCAATGAAATCGCATTGAATATTGCTAATGAAAATAATAAGTGATGGGGGAAATAATGGAGAAGATATTAACCAAAAACTCTTTCCTTCACTGCATCTGTATCAACCCCGGCCTTTTGCATTTTTAATTCTGCAGCATCTTCAATCTGCTTTTTTAGTTCTAATAAAAGTTTCGTCAAACAGCACATGCTGATCCATCATATAACTCATGTCATATTCAATTTCTTCCCAGGTTGAAAAATCTGCATGGTTATGTTGTAATTGCACTTCCAGCTTATCTAAAGCATTGGCAACTTTAGATTCATAAGTTTCTTTATTTTCAAATTCATAAAACAGGTCGCAGATTTCCCGGCCGTTAGTTTCAATCAAAGTATTACGCAAATTCTCAATCGCCTGTTTTTCCTTTTCGATTTTCTGAATTTTAATTTCAGGATTTCTCAACACATCAAGTGCAGAAATATCACTTGCCTCCGCTTCCACGAGGTCATGAATAATGATCATTTTTAAAAGGCGGGCAGTATCAACTTTTTGTTTCAGCAGCGGTTCAATCAGAACGGCCATCAGTGACATTCGCCAGCAATGTTCTGCAACGCTTTCCTGCCTGCCACTGGAAGTATAACTATGACGGAGTTCAAATTTTAATCGTTCGGCGAGAGTAAGTACTTTTAAAATAGCAGCAATTTGTCTTTCCATTTACAAAAGTAAAGAGATTTTGTTTCAGAAATTTGCAATGCCTTTAAGCATCCAAAAGCTGATTGCTGGCAAGGTCTCGTCAAGCAAAATTTTCATGCAATACCTTTTCAGAAGTCATTGAAGTTTTTGCCATTTCTATAACACTAACTGCCGCTTCCTTAGTTACAGAAGGAAAATCCTCCAAAAAAATTTCAAGGTCGTCACTTTCGATATAATCAAAAAGCGTTTGTACTAAAACCCTGGTCCCTGCGAATACAGGGGCGCCACTCATAATTTCAGGATCAATGCTGATTTGTCCGTATA
>JBBSBD010000213.1:0-10938 GCA_038251675.1 Chitinophagales bacterium
ATGAAATAGATATCATTATTAAGAATGGCAAACGATGTGTAGCCATTAAAATCCTGTATACCTGTTTTGAGCAATATAGTGCCGGCAACCGTTCCGTCGGTTACAAAAAGCTTTTTTAATCCTTCTATATCATAAGTAAAAAAAAAGAGTTTATTATTGCCCACGGTAAAGCTCTGCGGAAACGACCCGTTACTGCCGGGGTACACATCTTTAAAAAGTACCGTTCCCGCAACGGTGCCATCACTTACCCACACTTCGGGGCCATTAATGCCATCATCACCCATGAAGTATATTTTGTTTTTATACGATACAAGCATCCTGTCGCTGTTGAGGCCCGGGATGGGTGCACGAAGCTGCAACGATGTAGCATCTGTGCCTTCCGTTACCCAAAGGCTGGCAAAACCAATATTATCGTTTGCAGTAAAGAATAATTTACCGTTACATGTCGTAAGATTAGATGGATAGCCATTGCCACCGGGAACGGTATTGGTTTCCTTCACCTCCACGAGATCCTGTGCAGGACACAGGAGTGCACTGCAAAAGAATATAATGGTAAAAAGGAGGCTTTTTCTCATGCTTTTTTTTGAGAAACAAAGTACAAAAGTGATTATGCCTCGCATACCCTGAAGTAGCGGGTGGCGGATATAAATTATCATTTGGCCTTAACTTCCCGTAAAAGTCGTACGTGTGAGAGTTAGTGAAGGCTTCACAGCCTGTGTAGGTATTCAACCTTTTGAAAAAGCCCAACCCATCCACTCGTGAGAGCCCCCGTGTGGTCTGACCAACGGCGAAACCATTACAATGTATCTATCTTATTATTCATCAGCAAGACTTCATCGTGAAGGCAAAACTGATTTTTAAATACTGAAACATTTTTCGGGATAGTCAGGCCAGAAGTATAATCCCGCTGGCCTGGAGACCAGGCGGGGGCGTTACAGGTTTAGTGATTTAAAGTATGGCAAGAGGAACACCTGCGCTATTGATAATAAATTTTTTAACTGATGGTTTTTTAACTACATGTTTTTTATATAGTTGGCGCATCCCTGCATAACCGTCGGGTCAGATTCCATCTCTACAAAAATATATTGAAGCCCACCAACTTTGGCAGCTTCGAAAAAATCTTCCCAGTCAACGATGCCTGTACCCATAACTACTTCTTTCTTATGATCTGCAGGACTATAATCCTGGAGGTGCGCCGAAATAAAACGCCCGGGGAATTTGCGGAAATAATCCTGGGCTTTATATCCTGAGGTAATGGCGGCGACCTGGAACTGCATCTTTACCAGCGAAGGGTCGAGGTGCTCCAGCATCAAATCATATTGCGGACGGCCATCGAATTTTTCGTCAAACTCACCGTTATGATTATGATATCCTGCAATCATGCCGCCTTTCTTCACCATCTCACCTACATGGTTCATCTGGTCGCATTTTTTCTTTACCTCATCTTCCGTTTTGCTCATAAGTCCCCCTGAACAGACCATGTTTTTCAAACCTAATTCGTTAGCGAACCCAATACGTTCGGCCAGGCTGGCATCGTCTGTAATTTCTTTCCAGGTGAAATGGCAACTGGTGGTTTGCAGCCCGGAATCGTTGGTAATCTTTTTAAGCTCTTTACCCGAATATTTAGCGAGTGGAGCGAAATCTCCCTGGTATCCCTTTGGGCTGCACCACTCCACGTTTTGGTAACCATAGCCTGCCAATTGTTTCATTGTCTCTCCTGGTGTCTTGCCGATCACATCCCGAAATACATAGGACTGAAAGCCAAGTGGCATATCAATGCCTTTTCTCTTCGACATGGCGAAGACGGCGGAGGGAATGGAAGTAAGAATTCCGGCAGCGGCGAGCCCCGCGGTATTGCCTAAAAAGGATCTTCTGTTCATGATAATCATTTTGATATGTAAATATTTAAAATTGTGAAGGCAGACACCTGATAACTATCGGGTTGTTGCTGACCAATGCTATTGGTAGCAAAAGATAGGCATTA
Source organism: Chitinophagales bacterium (assembly GCA_038251675.1). Classification (GTDB taxonomy): domain Bacteria; phylum Bacteroidota; class Bacteroidia; order Chitinophagales; family Chitinophagaceae; genus Ginsengibacter. Next base: position 1,985 of record JBBSBD010000213.1, read on the forward strand.
ATATTCGATCTTGAACAAACCTCTCAGCAAATTGAAGCTTGATCCAATGTTCAGCTCTGTTATTGCAAATATCCACTTGTAAAATTCCTCCATCGTTTCAATGGTATTCATTCCTTTCATTTACAAATTTCAAATCGAAAAGTACCGGATTATAAAAGGCTTCATCGTTAAAGCAGCAAGGGAAATTTTTTATCTAAAATTAATGTAACGAAATTCAAAGCAATGATTACGATTTTCCAACAGGCTGGCTGTTAAAGACTCTTTAGAAGTGCCAGGAATTTTTTCGTGAAGGCTTTTATATTCAGAATGCTATCCTTTTATTTTCTTATGCCAATAATAATAAGATATAATACCCGGCAGTATCCATATCAGCATAGTAATCATTAAGGGATCAAACTTACCGGACGATGCAATGCCTGAGTAAACAGCGCTCGCAAGGTCAAAAAACAAGCCTGCATAAGCCCATTCTTTTATGCTGCGATTTAAACCGGGTACGAGGATAATAATAGAACCGATCAATTTTGCAATACTGATTAATTGAATAAAATACACGGGGTAACCAAGACCATCATGTATCAATTGTATAGCCTGTTGTGAAGGTTGAAGCCCGCCCACAGAAGAAAATATCATTAGTGCTGCAAAAACAATAGTAGATACCCAATAAATAATGTTGCTGGTTTTGGTTGTCATGTTGTTTTAGGTTGAAATTTTTTTCTACAATAAAAATAAATGCTTTCTTTCATTTTTAGTTTCCAATTTTTAGAACACCAGTAAGGGCCAAAATATTTCATTAGCTCGAATCATTAGAATTGCAAGATGCAAAGGAATTTGAAACATTAAAACTTCTCTAACGAAATTGAAAGTGATCATTCCGATTTTCAAACAAGTGTTGCACTTTTTAAATTTTCCGGCTAACTGCCGCAATTGAGTAGCAGTAAAGTCAGCCACTAATTATTAATTTAGCCTTGGCTATCGCCAAAAAATTTATAACATTAAACAGCAACTATAAAATGGCCATCATGAAAAAAATTGTCCCACTCCTTTTATTGAATCTAACCGGCACATTGTTTTTATATGGCCAGCAAGGCATCCCGGATGATTATCAGCGAAAAGCAATTACATCTTTAATTGATCATTACTCTGAAGCCAGGGAAAAAAGCGATACGGCCTTGCTGAAAACAATCCTTACTAACGATATAGATCAATTGGTTTCTACAGGTGAATGGAGAAACGGCATCGGCATCGCGGTGCAAGGCATGTTGAAAAGTTCTGGCAACCGCCCGGGCACCAGGACGCTCAGGATTGAAAATATACGAATGTTCAACACAACAAGTGCTATCGTTGATTGCAGGTACGAAATACAAAATACAGATGGCACCTCAAGAAAAATGTGGAGTATGTTTATAGTCGTTGCCAAAAAGAAAATATGGAAAATCAGTGCCATCCGGAATATGCTGCCCGCCAGTCAATAACTCCACAGCTATCTCGGCTAAATTGACTGGATCATAGACATGAAAAACAATCTATCGCAAACACCAATCAGTTTAAAAATGCAGACAAAAGTGTTAGGGTAACTTTTGGTTCCGATTTAAAACGGAAAATCCAAATCAAAAACAAATTTCTCCGGTTTTGGTAAAGGCTTTCGCGGAAGCATATCGTCACGCATGGCACTATTATAAACAAATGCAGAGACAATAACGGCAGCCTGCTGCAAATCTTCAATCGACAGGTGATCGTATGTATCCATATTGCTATGATGGGTACGGGTTTCATATTCCAGCGGATCCTGTATAAATTGAAAGGCGGGGATACCCACTGCATCAAAAGAGATATGATCGGTGCTGCCGGTATTGCTGTTGGTAACACCCGTTGCACCCATATCACTAAAAGGAGCAAGCCATGTTCTAAACAGATCGTGCACTGCTTCGTTATTCTGTGTGTAGATTCCACGTATTTTTCCGGAACCGTTATCAAGATTATAATAAGCCGATATCTTAGATTGCTCAGGTTTTAATTTCATATCCGCAGGATCGCCAAAATGCTTTTTTACATAACCAAAGGAGCCGTATAAACCCTGCTCTTCCCCACCCCACAAAGCGATTCGAATGGTACGCTTCGGATGAACATCCAACGTTTTCAAAATGCGCATAGCCTCAAGCATCACTATACAGCCTGCGCCGTTATCCGTTGCACCGGTACCGCCTGCCCATGAATCCAAATGCCCTCCCAGCATTACTACTTCGCTCTTGAGTACGGGATCAGTACCCGGTATTTCCGCCACTACATTGTAACCCGTAAGATCCTTATCGTAAAAGGTATTTTGCAAATTCATTTCCAGTTCTACCTTCTCATGATCCTGCAGTAAACGCATCATTTTTAAATAGTCTTCCCGGCTTATTTTCATTTCAGGTAACGAAGACTCATATCCTTTTGCGTAACCATTTCCCCCATCCACAAATACAGTTCCATCGATGGATATACTGTTGCTAAGTATAAGGCCTAAAGCACCTTTTTTTTCAAGATATAGCGTGGTGTAATAGTTCTTTTTAATGTAGGGTAAGTAGCCTTCCATTTGCTTGCGGGTGAACATATAATCATCGGGAAGATGATCCAGCGCACTGTCTTCGTATCTCGTTGCGTAAGGTTTAAAGGCATCGGGAATTTTTGTACTTCCGGGTTTTATCATCACAATTTTTCCTTGCAGAGAGGCACCCGCTTTGTCTATGCTTGCAGAGTCAAGATCGTCAAGCATTATCAATTCTGCCTTTAGACTTTTGCCAGTGCTTTTACACCACGGTACAGGATAGGCGATAATGTTTTCATAATAGGGCACCCTCATTGACAATGTGGCCTGCTCACTGCTCCAGCCCTTTCCAAATTCGCCCCAGGCCTCGCGGCCTGCATTTGTAAGGCGCCATTTTTTACACGTTTCTGTAATCCAGTCGAGCGCCCGGTTGTAGCCCGGTGAGTTGGTGAGCCGTGGCCCGCACACATCAGTAATATTATGTGCGATCATACTAATCTGTGAGTTATTTTTTTCTTCATCTTTTATTTTTTGCATCATTTGCATATCCACTGTTTCCTGGGCAAATGAAACGTCTATACAAAAAACCAAGAGGCTTGTAATAAGAAGATTTTTTTTCATTAATTATTTTTTAAAAATGTAACCGGCCTTAAAGATAGGAATTTGCGACACTTGTCTTACACACAGGAAAGCATACATTTGTCCGGACCTTTCTCAACAAAATGCGCTACCGTTTCTTTCTTAAAAGCTCCTTATTTCTACTAACATCGCTTTTATTGATCCTTGCCTTTCAGTCACGGGCAGTAGCACAACTATGCAATGGCAGCCTTGGCGATCCCGTTGTGAACATCACCTTTGGAGCGGGCGATAACCCCGGCCCAAGGCTCGCCGCTGCCACCACCAGTTACCAGTTTGTATCAAACGCATGCCCTGTAAATGGATTCTACACATTGCTGAACAGAGGTGTTGAATGCAATTATGGCTGGCATGTTTTAGAGCATGACCACACAGGCAATTCCGGTGGCTATTTTATGCTGGTAGATGCCTCCTTCGAACCCAGCGACTTTTATTTGGATACGGTCAGGAATCTTTGCGCCAATACTACCTACGAGTTTGCAGCATGGATGCTCAACATGAAATACGTTTTACAGGGCACAAGGCCCAATATTACTTTTAGCATCGAGACAACAACAGGGCAGGTTTTGCAAACCTATAATTCAGGCGATATACCGGTTGAGCAAACTGTTGTGTGGAAACAATACGGCTTTTATTTCACTACCCCCGTAAATGTGTCGAACATTGTATTGCGCATGACAAACAATGCACCTGGTGGCGAAGGCAATGATCTGGCGCTGGATGATATTACTTTTCGGCCTTGCGGGGACTTGATAACGGCAAGTGCCCTGGAAGATACCAGTGGCGTAATTGATGTGTGTGAAGGTAATAGCAGCAGCTATACTTTTAAAGCAATACCATCTTTCGGGTATCAGTTACCGGTATATCAATGGCAGTTGAGTATAGATAAAAGTGCCACATGGAATGATATTACGGGTGCTTCAACTATTACCTACAAGCGGCTGCCGACCGCAGCGGGCAATTATTGGTACCGCTTTACCGAGGCTGAGGCCAACGCTAGCCGTGCATGCGGAATCGCATCAAATGCAATAATAATAAACGTGCATCCAAACCCCATAGTAGATGCCGGCCCCGATAGGAATGTGATAAAGGGGGCTGCAATTGTTCTTAATGCAAAAGCTGAAGGCGATGGATTGGCTTACCTTTGGGTGCCTGGCAGTTATATCGATGATATTACAAAACTAACACCAACCATATCGCCTCTACAGGACACCAGGTATACACTTTCCGCCAGTTCTTTATACGGCTGCACCGGGGAAGATAACGTATTGGTAAAAGTGGTGAGCGGGTTATATATTCCCAACGCCTTTACACCTAATGGCGATGGAATAAATGATCTATGGAAAATCCCTTTTCTTGATCCGGAATATGATGCAAATGTTCGTGTGTTTAACCGGTACGGCCAACTGGTATACCAGGTAAAGGGTGAAGTTGTTGCATGGGACGGTAAGTTCCATGGCGGCATTCAACCTGCAGGAATTTATATCTACCTGGTTACTTTCAAGGCGAATAAATTAACACTTAAAGGAACGGTAACTATCATAAAGTAACATGCGTTTAGAAAGATACTACCGGGCTTTCCCGTGGCACAACGACGCCAACGCGGTTTCAGGAGCCGGCATTTCATCGATATGCCGATAAGAAAATTTCTACAAACTTCAGCTAAACTTTCACATACTCAAATTGACTCTAAAGCGTTTTACTAATGTGTAAACTGAAACAATGAAAAACGAGACTTTAAAAATTGCTATTGTGCTGGCATTATCTGTATGCTTATTATTCGCATGCAACGGTTCCCGGTACACCCATGGTGACACTGGCCATAATCGCGGCGTCGATAACAGAGGTTATAGAGGGTATTAATTTTACATTTTAAAGTTGCTTGCGGAAAGCCAGTTAAGATATATTCTACTTTATTAGCTTACCTGTTTCATTTACATAACTGGCTCCAACAGGAAGTTCTGTTTCATTTATCCACACAGAATTTTTCTCGATTTTAGTCACCTGTTTTTTTGCAACTATAAACGATCGATGAATGCGCATGAAATCCAAAGCTGGTAATAAAGCTTCTGTTTCTGCCATCGTGAGCCTGGAAAGAAATTTCGACTTCTGCAAAACGAATTGCATATAATTTCCATTGCTTTCAACATATAAAATATCGTCAAGAGCAACACGTATCTGTTCGTACCCACTTTTGATAAAAACATAAGCAGGAGACGGGGTGCTAGTATTTTTTCTTAATTCAAATTGCTCAAATGCCTTGTTGCATGCTTTTAAAAACCGGGATTGGGAAAATGGTTTTAATAAATAATCGATAGCATCGAGTTCGAAACTTTGCACCGCATGTTCGCTATAGGCAGTGGTAAAAATTACCATCGGCGGGTTTGTGATTGATTTCAAAAAATCAATCCCTGAGATGTCCGGCATTTTTATGTCTAAAAAAATAAGGTCAATCTTTTCATGCTGCAAATAGCCTATCGCGTCAAATGCGTTTGTAAAAAAAGCAGCCACATCAACAAAACTTATTTTAGCAGAAAGGCTTTTGATGACTTCCAGGGCAATTGGTTCATCATCTATGGCAATGGCCTTAAGCATTTGATTATTTTATTTTGTTCGCATATTTTTCTACTCCTCTCTGTAAAATTGTTAACCCTTTTGCCGCACCTTCCATATCTACATCAATCGTCACTCCCAGGTCATCATCATGCTCATCATAAAAGGTAACAGCACTTAATGGATGCAGGAAAGAAGTTGGCCCCGGATGCCCGTCACGAAAGGGCTGCGCTATTAATACCCCATCTCCCGTCGTTACTTCTATGGTCAAATTCATTTCAGCAATTTTATACGTACCAATGTATCTTTTTAAAACATCGTTATTAACAGAAACCGTTGTTCTTTTAACAGGGAGCTTGTATGGCTGATGATAAATCAATGCAAGCAATTGATCTGTGATATGCATTAGCTCAATAGTAGATCCGCTTTTATTGCTTAGCAACACAATACAAACATCATCTGCTGGTATGCGGGCAAAGTTACTGCCAAAACCAGAGATCGCACCACTGTGCGAAACGATCTTTCGGCCATAGACCGAATCAATCTGCCAGCCATAACCGTAGTTGTGCAAGGCGCAAGGTGTATATGCTTTATCCAATAAACTTTTACCTATAATCTTATAAGATTGCAAACCCTGATTCAATTTGTACAAATCCGTTACAGTAGAATAAATAGCGCCTGCCCCAAAAGGAACCGTGGAATCAGCAATGACTGAAGGTTGCTTCACGGAATCATTCAACACATCATACCCGACCGCTTTTTTATTATCACTAAGATGAATAAAATCGAAGCCACTATTTTTCATCTGCAATGGATCAAAAATGTATGTATGCATTGCCTGCCAGTAACTCATTCCGCTTACTTTTTGAATGATAAACGCCAGCATCACATAACCCGAATTGCTGTAGTGCCAACTGGTACCGGGAGCAAAATCCGGGTGTAATGTTTTAAGATAAGGAACCATCCTTTTCTCATCTGTTTCTGTAATTGCAGAATCTTCTTCTGTAAAATTTCGCAGGCCGGAAGTGTGTGTAAGAAGATTTTCAATGGTAATGCTGTCGCCGCTGGGAAAGCCTCTATAGTATTTACTTAGCTTATCAGTTAATGACATCTTGTGTAACTCAATCAATTTTAAAACAACAGTTGAGGTAAATGTTTTGGTAACAGACGCAATCTGAAATTTTGTATTAACGTCAACGCGACTATTCACATCAGCGTCTTTTATGCCATATCCTTTTTGTAATAGAATTTTGCCATGTTCAGAAATTAGTACAGAGCCATTGAACCTGCCGATGCTTGCATAAGCTGTTATTAATGCATCTAATTTATTTGTGGTGGAATCCTGGCAAACCGTGCATTTGGCTGTTATTAGCATGCATATAACTATAATTATTTTTTTCATATTGACTTTTGTTTTTTTATTAAGGCTGAATAGCCAGTTTTACGAAAAATTCTTTTCCATCTCTATTAACAGAAATTTGAAACTTGCCAGGATATAATAGCTTCAGACGTTCCAACACATTTTTAAAACCGATACCTGATCTTTCGCTTTCAGGATCGTTCCCTGGTTTTTCATGCATACTGTTATGCACCTCAAAAAAAATATTCTTTTCATCACACCGGAGATTAATTTTTATCCATGAATTTTCTTTGAGGCTGATGCCATGTTTGAAAGCATTTTCAACAAACGGAATTAATAACATCGGAGCGATTTTATGATTGCAATTCTGGCTGCTTATGCTGTCTTCAATAATAATTCCCGGGGAAGTTTGTGTGCGCAATTTTTGTAGCGCTATATAATTTTCGAGGTATTCAATTTCTTTGCGCATGTCAATAAAATCAAGGTTGTTTTCGTGCAGCATAAAGCGCATCATATCGCCAAGTTTTTGAATACCTTCGGCAGTCCTTTGTGCATCTTCCTGCAAGGATGTACCATATAAAGTGTTAAGCACGTTAAAAAGAAAATGTGGATTTATTTGTGAGCGCAGGAACTGCATGTCTGTCTTTGATTTTATCAATGCTTTCTCTGTACCTCTTAATTGCAGGATCTTATCTTTTTTCTGCTGATACGAAAGCCATGTAAGCGGAGTAGTTATGAACAATTGAAACAGACATCCATACAAAATGGCAAACGGCCCGTTTTCATGAATGACAAGAAGTGCGGGGGAAGAAAATATAAATGCGATCAGTATTAAGCGGAAAATTATTTTTCGGGTAAAAAAGGACCCGCTGTTCACTTTTGGAAATAACCAGTATGTATTGAACACGTACATTCCAAACAATGCATAGGTAACCAGGTAATAAGCGGGATAGAAGGCCTGATCATGAATGATATTAAAAGAAACTAAAAATATCGGGAGTGAAATGTAATAGACCAGGAAAATGGTTACCTGGTTACAAATTAAAATGCGGAACGATCTGATATTTCCCGGTCTTTCAATAAAGAAAATAATGGCTTCGCGAAACAATATATAGACAGTATATAAAAACATTGTCATGAATACAATACCATAGGCGCCGGCAACATCTAATTGAAAATTGGGATTGTATCCTTTTTTGGAAAAGAAAGAAAAGCCCGGGTAATGGAATTGCCATTCATGCTTATAATAGGTGGCAATATTAAGAGCTGAACCTATCAAAAAAATAATAATGACAACTTGGATAGCCAACCAGGCATATTCTTTAAGAATTTTGCTGGCGATTCCATGCAGCGATATTTTCCTAAGCGACAATGATATTTTTGAAGTACCTGCTCCAAATTTTCGTGGAGAAAGAAAACGAGGAAGCGTAAACAGGCTTATAAACAGGTAAGCACAATAAATTAATATCCCCATTACTACATCAGGCAACACTACATTCCTGTATAAATTAAAAGGCACATGATTATTAATGAATGGCCCTGCATATTGAGCAGGATCTGTAAAATATAAATCCCGGAAATAAGCAATTGAAAGAATAATAAAAACAACCGTAACCAGTGTAACCTCATGTTGCCTCCATCTTACTTTCATAAAAATTATTTTCAGCAAGATTACTTCTTCAATACAAATGCTTGCAAGCAAATGTGACCAAGCCGGTAAATTATGTGATAGAAAACAATTTGAACACTTCGGCAGCCTTTGTGCTGCAGAAAATTTGCAAAAAAATTTCACTGTATATTTATTCCAGCTAAAGGAACAATAAAATCATGGGCAATATAAAGAGGAGAACATTTATCAGGAATTCGGTAATTACAGGAATA